>JAJPIR010000319.1 GCA_021324675.1 Actinomycetota bacterium | reverse complement strand
GGGTGCAGCCGCACCACGCCCCGCCGGGCGTCTGCCGCAGAGGTGCTGAGCCTGGCGGTCAGCGTGATCTGCGGCGCGCTCACGACCGCCGAGCCTAGTGCGGGGTGGGATTACGGTGGCGGTGCAGACATCGGTAAGACGTTGTGGCCGCCGGTATCGCTGAGGGGCACGATGTCTGGAGTGGGCCAGCTGGTCTTCGATCAGGACGCCGCCGAACAGTTCGACGCGCGCTACCGCACTCGGGACATGGTGCGGCGTCGAGCGCTGGTTCGCGACGCGCTGGGCGCCCGTCCCGGGGACCGGATCCTTGATCTCGGCTGCGGGCCAGGTTTCGCCATCGCGGAACTTGTCGATCAGGTAGGCACCGCCGGATCGATCGTTGGAGTGGACCGCAGCCCGCAGATGCTCGCGGCCGCCACACGTCGATGCGCGGGCCACCCGAACGTGACGCTGTACGAGGCCGACGCAGCCGGCTTGCCGCTGGAGGACGCCACCTTCGATCGGGCACTGTGCGTGCAGGTCCTCGAATTCGTCCCTGACGTGCCGGCGGTGCTGGCCGAACTGCGCCGCGTGGTGGCGCCGGGCGGTCGCGCGGTGGTCTGGGACGTCGACTGGAGCACCGTGTCGTGGTATTCAGCGGATCGCACCCGGATGCAGCGGGTGTTGCAGGCCTGGGACGAGCACCTCACTGACCCCACGCTGCCCCGGACGCTGGCCGCGCAACTCCGCTCGGCCGGCTTCGACGGTGTCGAGATGGTGGGTCATGCCTTCACCACTGCGGCCCTCGATCCGGACAGTTATGCCGCAACGGTCTTCCACTTCATCTCGCAGTTCGTGGCCGGGCGATGTGGCCTGTCCACCAACGACGTCGACGCGTGGGTGGCTGAGCAGCGCGAGCTGGACCAGCGGGGCGAGTTCTACTTCGCCTGTATCCAGTGCTGCTTCAGCGCCACACGCCCGTGACCATGTGATCGGCGGTGCGGCGCCGGGGTATCCCTCGAGGCACTACCAGTGTGGTTACGCCCTGAACGTGCCGTAGCGCAGGGGAGCGCGACACGGCGAGCAGGAGGGCGCGACACGGCGAGCAGGAGGGCGCGACACGGCGAGCAGGAGGGCGCGACACGGCGAGCAGGAGGGCGCGACACGGCGAGCAGGAGGGCGCGACACGGCGGGTGGGGCAGTGTTAAGTGACGGTCCGGTAGAGGTCGAGATGGCGCTGGGCGGCGGTTGCCCAGGTGTAGCTGGAGACGAGTGTCCGGCCGGCTTGCCGCGTGCCAGCGCCATTGGATTCAGCTAGCGCGGCGATCAGTGCCGCGGCGAACTGCCCCGGGCCGTCGGCAAAGCGGGCCGCGCCAGTGAAGATCTCCCGGAACACCGGCAGGTCCGACACGACCAGCGGGACACCGGCGGCCAGCGCTTCCATCGCTGCCAGCCCGAACCCTTCCTTGGTGGAGGGGAAGGCGAAGACTCCCGCGGCGGCTACCAGGGCGGGTAGCTCAGCGTGCGCCACCGGCCCGAGTACCAGCGGCTCGACTCCCAGCTCCTGGGCTCGCTGCTCCCAGCGGGCCCGGTAGTCCCGGTAGTCGAACAGGGTCTCGCCGCCGGCGATCACCAGCTGCACTTCGGGCATGTCCTGGTGCAGCAGCGCGTACGCATCCAGCAGGGTCAGCGAGCCCTTGCGCGGTTCGATACCCCCGATGGTCAACACGTACCGGCCCAGGCGCGCCCGCCACGCCGCCCGGGCGGCCGCCCCGCCCGGGCCGGCCGCGCAGGAGAACCGCGCCGCATCGACGCCATTGTGGATCACCCTGGCGGTGATTCCCCAACCAGCATGCAGCTGCGCGGCGACCGCAGCCGACACGCAGATGTGCGCGATGGGAGCGACGATGGCGCGCTCGTGGCAGGCGGCCAGCTCCGGGGTGCTGAAGTCATCCAGGTGGTGGACGGTGCGGATGCAGCGGGGCACGGCGTTGGCGCTGATGCAGTCCTGCGCGTGCACCACGTCGTAGCCGCTCGGGTCGAAAGCTTCGCCCAGCACCCGGATGGAGCGCAGGATGCGGGGCCCGACCGCCTCGCCGGTGATCTCCGGGAACGGCACGATGCGCAGCGCCACCCCAGGCTGGACCGGCCGGAAGAAGGTGACGTCCCCGGCACGACCCAGTGCCCAGACCGTCACCTGCTGGCCTGCCTGGACGAGTGCCTCGGCCAGCGCGAGGGTGTGCACCACGCTACCCCGGGGTCTGGTCGAGTAGGTGAGCAGCGCGATCCTCATCGGCCGGTATCAGCCGATCCGGTAGACGCCGGGTTTACGCTCGTCGAGGTGGCGCAGGACCCGGCGGGCCTTGGCGATCTCCGCGGCCACATCTAGTTCGGCGGTGGCAATACCCGCTTTGGACCACGTCCGCGCCAGGATCTCGCCGCCGGGGCCAACTACCTTGGCTTGTCCCAGAAAGCGCAATTGACCCAGCGCGCCAGTCTGGTTGGACGACACCAGCACGACCTGGTTCTCCGCGGCGCGCGCCTGGTCATAAAGATCGAACAGGCGGGCTTGACGGTCGTGTGCCATCCGCGGCGCCCGATTGGTGAGGCTGGTCGGCCAGGCGGACAGGCAAGCCAGCACATCGGCTCCGTTGAGAGCCAGCGTGCGGGCTGCTTCCGGGAACGTCTTGTCGTAATCGATCAGCATGCCGAGCCGCCCCACAGGGGTGTCGAACGCGCCGAAACACTCACCCGCGGCGTAGGCGATCGACTCCCCGGCTGGTTGGTGCACCTTCCGGTGACTGCCCAGCAGCGCACCGTCATGGACGCACACCGCGGTGTTGAAGCGCCGGTCCCCGTCGGCTTCGCAGAATCCGAAACACACCACCATCTCCGCGGCCAGACCCGCCACCTTGAGAACGTGCGGATCATCCAGTTCCAAGGCAGGCGGCAACGCAGCCGGGTCAGGCTGGTGCAGGTCACCGAGGTAGCCGCCGAGCGCGGCGTCCGGAAGAACCAGCAGGGACACCCCGGATTGTCGGGCGTGCTCGATCAGCGTGGCGATGCGCTGCAGGTCGAAGTCGAGGTCGCGGCCGAACTTGGCCGCAACCGCACCGATCCGGATCGCGCTCACCCGGCGGCGGCGGGAAGCCGGTACGCCTCCGGCCGGCGATCACGCAGGTGGGCCATCGACTTGCGGGCCGTCTCCAGCGCCTGCTGCACGTCCAGCTCAGCAACCGCCAGGCCTGCGGAAACCCCGGTATCGGCCAGGATCTCCCCGCCAGGATCGACGACCTTGGCGCTGCCCACGAACCGCAGCGACCCGAACTGCCCGGACTGGTTGGCCGACAGCCACACGATCTGATTCTCCAGCGCCCGGGCTCGGTCGAACAGGTCGAACCGGCGTTTCCACCGGTCCTGCTCCAGCTGCGGAGCAGGATTGGTCCGGCTGGTCGGCCAGGCCGATAGGCACATCACGATCTCAGCCCCGTCGAGGGCCAGTGCCCGAGCCGATTCCGGGAAAGCCTTGTCGTAGCAGATCATCATGCCCAGCCGCCCCACGGGCGTGTCGAAGGCGGCGAAGCGGTCGCCAGCGCTGTAGCTGGCGTCTTCCCGCAGCGGCTGGTGCACCTTGCGATGGTGCCCCAGTACCCCGTCACCGGTCACGCAGATTGCGCTGTTGAACAGCTGACCGCCACCGTCTTCGCAGTAACCGACAGCGACAACAACGTCGCCGGCCAGCTTGGCCAGCTTGCGGATCTCTGGGCCGTCCGGGGTCAATGCAGGTGGTGTCCCGGCCGCACCATCCAGGTCCACCAGGTAGCCACCCAATGCGGCCTCGGGTAAGGCGAGCAGGCGCACTCCCTGGGCTCGCGCAGCACCGATAAGCCGGACAATCCGGGTGAAGTCGGCGTCCAGATCCCGGTCGAAGTTCGCCGCGGCGGCGGCCATCCGTAGCGGGCTCATGCCGCACCGAGCCCGGTCACAGCGTCAGTGATCACTTCAGTCAACTCCCCGTCCGGCCAGCGCAGCGCCACCCCGCGGCCGGCCACCAGCTCGCCACAGTCGGCGCTGGCAGCCGGAGACGCCGGCAACGGTGGGCGGCCCGGTTCGTCAGCGGTCAACATCCCGAACCCGGGGAAGCAGGTAAACCAGTCACCGACGGTGGCGGTTGCCGGCTTGGGCACCGCGGCGACGTCGAGTATCGCCCGGCATCCGCTGGCCTCGGCCAGCATTCCTGCAGTGCCGGCTATCCCGGCCATCGAGACGTCCTTCGCCGCGGCCGGCCGGTCAGTGGCGACCGAGGCCAGCATGGCTCGAAGTTCGGGTGTCCGGCGGTGTGACGTGGAATCCCACTGGCCGCAGCCGTACCCGGGCCGCCACCCACCCGCGGTATCCACAGCCAGCCGCAACCGGTGGCCTGGGTGACCGCCACCGCCGGGGATGGGATTCGCCGCGCGGCCCAGTGCGGTCACCGACAGCGCGGCGGGCACGCCGAACTGGGTGTGGCCACCGAGGATTGGCACGTCGTAGGCCTGGCTAGCCCGGCGTAGCCCGGTCAACACCCGGCTGGCGAACGAGCGGTCGCGCGCGCCCAGCGCGTCGAGGAGACCGACTGGCGTTGCCCCCATTGCGGCCAGGTCATTGACGTTGACCAGCACTGAACACCAGCCGGCCCATTCGGGGTCCCGTTCAACCATCGACGGCACGATCGCATCGCAGGCAGCGACCAGGTCGCTGCCGGGCACTGGTGAACCGTCGTCGCCGAGATAACCCCTGCCCGGAGGTTCCAGGCCGGACAGCAACGAGCCCAGTTCGGCCTTGGTCGCGGCCACGAGTGCAGCGATCCGACCGATCGGCCAGCGCATGAGCAGGTGCGGGGCACCGGCCACGGTGACCGGGCGGATGGTGGTCCAGCCAAGCCGGCGGAAGAACATCTCGTTGCGAGCCTGCACGGTCGCGTCGAAACGCAGTACCCCGGCGCTTTCCGCGTGCGCGCAGGCGGCCCGGACCAAGGCCGCACCCACACCGCGGACCCGGCAGTCCGGGTCGACCACCAGCCGGCCGCCGAACCACCACCCTAGGTCGGGACCGTCGTCGACCGGGCCGAGCCGTACACCGCCGAGCATGCGGCCGGTGTGGTCCCGGGCGATCAAGACCAGGGTACGGGGGTCGTCATCACGGCCGTCACGGTCGGACTGGGGAAACAATCCCTGCCGCTGCACGAACACCCGGGTGCGTAGCCGGTAGTAGGCCGCCAGGTCTGCGGCTTGCTCGATGCGGAAGTCCGGTTGCCGGGTGCTGCGGCCAAGCAGCACCTCTCCCAGTCCGGTGCTGCTGCGATAGGTCACGGCGGTGAGCACTCCCTCACGCTCCCGCCGCGGACAGCACACCGCACGCTCCGCACGCGGCGCAGCCGGCCTGCTGATCGGCACCGATCATGCCCGCATCCCGGAGCAGCGCGGCGACCCGTTCGGTGACGTCGCGGACCAGCCCGACCGGTGGTGCACCGGCACCATCGCGGCGGGCCAGCGTGCCGGCCATCGGGCGCAGCGGCACCACGAACGGGTACACCCCCCGGTCGATCAACCGGCTGGCGCCGGCCACCAACTCGTCGGGGTCTTCGCCCAGTCCTACCAGCAGGTAGGTGGACACCCGGTTGCGGCCGAACACCCGTACCGCCTCGGTCCAGGCTGCCTCGTAGTCGGCCATCGGGACCGTCCCCTTGCCAGGCATCCACCTTCTGCGCACCTCATCGTCAAGTGATTCGACATGGATGCCGATCGCGGTGGTACCAGCCTCGTGCAGGTCGGTCAGCACGCTCAGATCGCGTGGCGGCTCGATCTGCACCTGGATGGGTAACCCGGGGACCGCTTCGACCACCGCCCGCACGCAGCGGACCAGGTAGCGAGCGCCGCGGTCGGGACCGGCCGTGGTGCCCGTGGTCATCACCATCTGCCTGATGCCATCCAACGAAACCGCCGCCCGCGCCACCTCGGCTAGCTGGGCGGGTGTCTTGGCGGCGATGGTGGCGCCGGACCGTAGTGATTCCTCGATGGTGCAGAAGCGACAGCGCTGGTCTTCGGCGTACCGGATGCAGGTCTGTACCACGGTGGTGGCCAGCACGTCGGCGCCGTGCAACCGGGCGATCTGCTCGTAAGGCACACCGTCGGCAGTGGCCAGGTCGTAAAACCGCGGGCGCTTGACCAGCTGCAGTGACAGCCCGGTGTCCAGCTCCTCAAGGAAGATCCGACCGTCACGCAGCCGGTAAGGGCTGTTGGGGTTTCGGGGCAGCGCGGCGTTGGCACCGTCGACGAGTACGTGACCGTCGTCGCTGGGTCCGGCTCCATCCGGGCGGCGTACCGGCGCGTCCATCTGCACGCCGCGCACGGCGATGTCTACGCGTGTCGTGAGGGTGGTGTCGGCACCAACGCGCACGGCTGCTCCCTAGAACGTCGTGACTAAGACATGCAGGACTAAAACATGTAGGTGGAGTTGATGATCGCGCCCTTGCGCGCGTAATGGATCAATGCGTCCTGCACGTCGAGCGGGTGAGTCGGGATGACGCCCTCGATGAGGTCTTCTTCGCGGGCGCCGTGCAGGGACAGCCCGAACCGGCAGCAGTACACCTTGCCGCCTTCCTTCATGAACGTCTTGAGCGAGTCGTTGATGTTGTGCTCGCCCGGGAACGCCGAATTACCTGTGGTCGGAAACCCGCGAGTGGCCAGGCAGTTCAGCGACCCCGGGCCGTAGAAATAAATTGCCGATTCGAATCCCTTGCGCTGAGCCCGAGTGGCCTGCAGGATCGCGACGAAGCTGACCGAGGATTCGTGTGCTATCCCGTGCACCAGGGTGAAATAGGTTTCCCCGTTTTCCGCCTGGTAGTCCGGAAAGACTTTCGTCCCACCGTAGATGCTCGACCCTTCCGGCAACGACGGGTGCGGAATCTCATCCATGCTCTGTTTTTCGATGTCAGTCAGCTCGGCCATGTGACGTCCTCCTCATCAGTGACACTTATCCGTACAGTTTTTCGAAGGTGTCGTGGAACACCCGATCGGTCAGCTCACCGTCCCCGGTGGCTTCCCGCAGCTTCGCCAGCTCACCGGCGAAATCTCCCCAAGGCTGGTCACTGGCGAACAGGACTCGATCGTGACCTGATCCACGCCGTTCGATTTCCCGCACCAGCCACTTCGGAGCGAAACCGACCGACCACGACAGATCGGTGTAGACCCGTTTACCGGCGGCAATCCAATCGAAGAATCGACCACCGGCCAGCTTGATATGCCCGCTGATTCCGCCGCCGAAATGCACCAGGTGGATCGCCACGGTGTCGCCGTAGGTCTCGACGAGGTGGCTGACTTCGTCGATGTCCGAGCTGCCCCCCGGAGACGTGTGAACGTGCACTACGAGATCGTGTTGCCGGGCAGTGGCGAAAATCTGATCGAGTTGTGGGCTGCACTCTGGGTCGCTGACCTTGCCACCGAGCAAGAAGCTGAGCTTCAGGGCCCGTACTCCCGTTTCGCCGGCTAGCGCGAGTGCCTTCGTGGTCCGCTGGGCGTCGGCGGGTTTGGGCGATACCCACAGCGCGGCGCGGATCCGATCGTCGGTCTGGGCCGCCTCGACGACCAGCTCGTTGAACGAGAACGCGATATCCGGGTCCGGCACGCCGTAATTGGGCAGGACCAGCGCTCGTTGCGTGCCTTCGTCGTCGAGATCCGAGATCAGCTCGGCGATGGTGGCTCTCGCGGTCGTGTCGGGTCTGACCGGGGGGCCGCCGTAGAACGGAAAAGCGGGCATGACACCCAGGTGTCGGTGCGCGTCGCAGATCTCGGGCATGGCGTTCACGCCACCGTCCGCGGGGCGACCCATTCGTCGTCTCGCGGGAACGTACTGTTTGGCGTGCCCGCGATCCACCGGAAGACGTGATCGGGACCGGTGGTGATGCGGTCGGCCAGATAGGCGGCATCATTGGCCACTCCGGCCAGCCGGCCCGAGCCCCAGGTGTGCTGCCACGGCAGCCCGAGGAAATACAGGCCGGGGCTGGAGGTGACGCCACGATCGTGCGTGGGGTAACCGCGGCCGTCGAAGACCGGTACTTCGATCCACCGATCGTCGCGGCCGAATCCGGTACTCCAGATCACCGAGGCGATCCCGGCGTCGCCGATCTCCACCTCGGTGGGTTCATTATCGGGTACCCATACCGGCGTGTATCTCGGCTCGGTCGGAGCATCGATGCCGTGCGAGTCGATGTACCGGTCAATGGAGTCCTTGATGCTCTCCGACACCGCATCGGCCTGGTCAAGGTTTCGCCGCAGGTCCGGTGCGAAGCGCAACGTGGTGCCGGTCACCGCGGTCAGTCGCCCGTACAGTCGCATGCCCTGCCGAGCGAACGCGCGAAGATCGATGTCCCGCCCGCCGTCGCGGCCGGTGACGTAGTGATTCACCCGGAACCGCACGGCGTCGGCATCGGCGAACTCGTTGACCGCTTTGCGGTAGTAGCCCATGGCGTCCAGCCACGCCACGACGTCGCGCCCGCGGTAGAACCGGGAGACTCGCGGGGCGCTGCCGACTGCGAGATGGACCTGGCGGCCGGCCAGGTGCAGGTCCTCGGCGATCTGGCAACCGGATTGACCGGTGCCGACGACCATGACGGCGCCCGGCGGCAGCTGGTCTGGGTTGCGGTACTGCGAAGAGTGCAGCTGGGTCAGCTCGTCGGGCAGCCGGTCGGCCAGCCGCGGGATCAGTGGCACCTGGTAGGGCCCGGTGGCCATGACCACCTGGCCGGCGATCAGTTCACCGTGGGTCGTACCTACCAGGTACCGGCCCTTGCGATCGCGGCGCAGCCGGGTGGCCGCAACACCTTCGATGATCGGCGGGTTGAAGAATTGGGCGTAGGCTTCGATATAGTGCACGATCTCCTCGCGCACCATGAAACCGTCGGGATCGTCGCCGGGGTAAGGAAAGTCCGGCAGCTGGCATTGCCAATTCGGGGTCACCAGGCAAAATGAGTCCCAGCGCCGGTCGCGCCACTCGTACCCTATTCGGTCGCGTTCCAGTATTATATGCTCGACGTTCCGTTGGGAGAGGCAGTAGCTTATGGACAGGCCGGCTTGCCCGCCGCCCACAATTACCACCGGGCTGTGTATGCCTTCGAGGTCGTCCCCAACTCGTGGCGCAACTTTGACGCGCAGGGTCATGCCTGCCAATCCCTTCGCGATTCCGTGAGTGCCGTACTCAGTACAGAGGGCAACTATTTCCGTTTCGTTGCATCAAGAAAACCGCCACGTTGCCAAAAGGCCGCAGTGTAAACACCGTGCTTCGTTGTGTCCGGCTTCTGGGGTATTTGTGTGCCTCTGATTTGTTCGCGGATGGTTTCACCGTTTTTTGCGTACCGGCTAGCGCGACACAGCGGGCGCGGGGGCGCGACACAGCGGGCGCGGGGGCGCGACACAGCGGGCGTGAGGGCGCGACACAGCGGGTTAGGGGTGGCGGCGCAGGCCGATACGGCGGGGGCGGCGGCTTTCGCCCGTCACCAGGCCGTTGACCTCCGCGCCGCGGCGGCGGCGTACCACCGCGCCGGCTCGAGCGGCTGCTCCCGCAGCGGCTCCCGCCACTCGCCGGCGCAGCGGTGGGCGCAACCCGAGGCGGCGCATGCTGCGCGCGGTGCGGCGAATCACCCGGCGCTGGCGGGGTGGGACGCCCCAGGCCGAGGGATGCCGCGCCAGCCACTGGTAGCGGTAGCTCGCGTACGGCACGTGCACCAGGTACAGCAGCATCGCCGCGGCCAGCGACGCGTACGGGAACGTGAACACAGCGGCGGCCAGGCCAGCGATCACCACGAGCAGTGGTGCCACCGCCCGCGCGGGCACCTGCACCGCCTTCAACGACAGGGTGGGCAACCGGCTGACCATCGCCAAGGCCACTGCGATCGTCCAGGCCGCCACCACCCACGGCGACGACCACCATCCGGCGCCCAGGTGGAGGAACAACGTCAGCGGCAGCAACCCCAGAAGTGCACCGGCCGGGGAAGGGATCCCGACGAAGAACTCTTTCGCGAACGGCAGCGCCTCGGTGTCGTCGAGCAGGGTATTGAACCTGGCCAACCGCAGCACCACGCAGACGGTGAACACCAACGCCACTGGCCAGCCGACGCGGAGGCCGTGCAGTGACCAGACGAACAGGACCACCGCCGGCGCCACACCGAAGGAGACGGAGTCGGCGAGCGAATCCAGCTCGGCGCCAATCCGGGAGGTGGCATCAAGCAGCCGGGCCAGCCGGCCATCAAGCGCGTCCAGCAGGGCCGCCAACCCGATCGCGGCGAGCGCGCCGGTGAAGTTACCGTCCAAGGCGAACTTCAGCGCAGATAGGCCCGAGCACAGCGCGAGCACGGTGATCGCGTTGGGCAGCAGGCGGATCCCCGCACCGGCGTTGGGCACGGCCTAGCTCTCAGGCACCGGAGATTCGACGGAGGGCAAGCGGGCCAGCGGGGTTTCCCCGCCCACGGTGCGCTGCCCGGGATGGACCAGGATCAAGCTGCCCGTTGGCAGGTAGAGGTCGACGCGGGATCCGAACCGTATTACGCCGTAGGTCCTGCCGGCCTGCACCTTGTCGCCGGGGCGTACCGAGCAGACGATCCGGCGGGCTACCAGCCCCGCGATCTGCACCACGACCAGGTCATGGCCACCCGCCGAGCGCAGCAGCACGCAGGCGCGCTCGTTGTCCTCGCTGGCCTTGTCCATGTCGGCGGACAGGAACTTGCCGGGGCGGTACAGGACTCGCCGTACGTCGCCATCTACGGGGATGCGTTGCACGTGTACATCGAAGACCGACAGGAACACGCTGACCCGCGGGCGCGGCTGGCTGGTCAGGCCCAACTCCGGCGGCGGTGAGGCAAGCGCCACGCTGCTCACCGTGCCGTCTGCGGGCGCCACCGCGAGCCCCAGGTCACGTGGCGGCACCCGGCGTGGATCGCGGAAGAATGCGGCGCAGCAGGCGGTCGCGACAGCACCCAGGGCGCCGGCAGCTGGAGACAACCGGCCTAGCAGTAATGCAGTGGCCGCTCCGGCGGCCACGAATGGCCGGCCTGCAGAGTGCATCGGGGGAAGCGTCTCGCGGGTGAGGTCCACCAGGTGCCGCAGTGTCGCGGGAAGCCGGGGAGACGCCATGCGTTCGCCAAGATCCTCGACTGGGTTGTCGTGGTTAGGGTTGTCGTGGTTAGGGCTGTCGTGGTTAGGGCCGTGCTGGTTAAGGCTGTCGCCAAGTTCGGTGTTCGCGGTTGCACCGTACGCCGCCACGCCGGTGCACCATCCCCCGGGGGAAGGGCACCGGGAAACCCGCCGTCCCCCGGGCGGAGGTTCCCGGTGCCCGTCAACCGCTCGTCCGCTCCCGAGCTTCCCGAACGGTTATCTCCCAGGGCGCTCCTGCGCCCCCCGACGACGCAGGAACCCCACGCCATAGGTGCGTTCTGGACTGCTGTAGGTCATCGAGCTGTCCTTCACCCTCAGTGTGCTTGCCGTCACCCGCTATCACAAGGTCTGTCCGGGTGTCGTGGATTTCTCACATATAGTTACCGTTCGCCCGCCTCGATGTCGCCGAGTTCGACGACAGGACCGCCCAGTAGAGGTGCCCAGGAGAGGTACCCAGCCCGGCGGGAACGGCCGTTGGAGTTGCGGGTGGCAACAGCGCCACCGGCGTACCGCGCGCGACAGCTCACCCGCTTCCGGTGCGGATGATCTCAACGTGCTCGCCCTCCTGGAGCGAGGTGGTCTTCTCCGGAATGTCGATCAAGCAGTTCGACCTGGCGAGCGCGGCGAGCAGGTGTGAGCCGGGACCACCGACCGGTGTGACGGTCCCTGCCACGGGATCGAACGCGCCGCGCCGGAACTGCCGCTTGTCCCCGGGGGATTCCAGGGCCTCGGTGAGCCGCGCCATCGCCCGGGGCCGGGCTGCCGGGAGGCCCATCGCGGCGCGCAACGGGGGCCGGACGAACACCTCGAATGACACCGAGGCGCTGACCGGGTTACCGGGCATCGCGGCGACCGGCACACCGCGGTAGCGGCCCACGCCCTGGGGAGCACCGGGGTTCATGGCCACCTTGCCGAAGTGCACTCCATGGCCGGACATCGCGCTCTTGACCACCTCGTAGGCTCCCGCGCTGACCCCGCCGGAGGTCACCAGCAGATCGATCCCGGTCAACCGGGGGGCCAAGGCGGTTTCCAGTGCGGCGACATCGTCAGGCACGAAATGCATCAGCTGCGCCTGGCCGCCGGCTTCCCGCACTGCGGCGGCGAGCATGGTGCCGTTCGACTCGTAGATCTGACCATGCTGCAGCGGGATGCCCGGCATGACCAGTTCCGAACCGGTGGACAGCACCAGCACCCGGACCGGCCGGTGCACCGGCAGCTCTGCGTAACCCACCGCTGCTGCCACACCGACTTGCGCCGATCCCAGGACTGCGCCCGCCGGCAGCACCTCTTCGCCGCTCGCCACGTCGCCACCGGCCGGGCGCACGCTGTCGCCGGGCGAGCGAGGCGCGTAGATCTGCACCTGGTGACGCCCACCGTCGGTCAGCTCTACCGGCACCACCGCATCGGCGCCACGCGGAATCGGGGCACCGGTCATGATCCGGTGCGCGGTACCCGGCTGCAACACCGGCGAGTCGGTGCGCCCGGCCGGGATGTCCTCGGTGACCGGCAATCGCGCCGGATGCTCGTTGCCGGCGTGCGCGATGTCCGCTGAGCGGACCGCGTAACCATCCATCCCGGAGTTGTCGAACGGTGGCAGCGGCACAGCTGCGGTGATCGGCTCGGCCAAGGCGAGCCCGGTGCACTCCACCAGCGGTAACCGGATCACTGGCGTAGCAGTCAGCAGCGCGGCAACAGCCCGGGCATGCTCTTCGACGGATCGAACTTCCTGCCCCACAGACACCCGTCCATCCTGCATCCCACCCCCGGCATGGGGACATATCGGGGTCTGGCGATCCTTGCCAAGCCCGGTATGCCTCGATGCCGGGCAAGCTGATCCCGCGGTTGGTCAGCTCGGGCAGAGGCGAGCCAAGGCTGGCGGCTTGCACTCGGAGGGGGCGAGTGCTAAACACGGGTTAGCACTCGAGCCCTTCGAGTGCCAACTGCAACACACACCGAGGTCGGGACGGTGAGTCCGGCAACCGCCGGACGTCCGTCGCGGGCACCGAGCCTGGCCGAGCACTGTGTCCTTG
>JAJPIR010000127.1 GCA_021324675.1 Actinomycetota bacterium | reverse complement strand
CAGCCTTTTCAATGCGCTCGGCTAGGGCAGTGTCACAAAACAGGGGCAATCGGCCAGCACTCATGATTCTCCATGTTCCAGAACAAAAAGATCGACATTTCCGACGGCGACCCGAGGCAATCCCGCACTGATACTCCACCCTGTGGCGGCGCCAAAACTCGCTCGAGGCTACGGCTAGGCGTTTTCTGATCGGGCCGCAACGCTGCGGGTGAGTGGCCCAAGCCAGCCAAACAGCCTGATCGTGGTCAGATACAGCAGACGGAACAACACGACGGGAACCTTTTCATGATCCCGTAGGGTCGTCAAACCACAGGCCACCACGCTTGTGGCGAGTTTAGGCACGGCACACGCCCATGCTTGCTCTCCTGGTGGAAGCAGGCCCGCGCTCCGCGACCGCAGGGACAGGTTGCTGTCTTTAGTTTCGGATGGAATTGATGCGCTGGCCAAGCCATACTCGAATTGTGCTTCTAGTGAGGGCTCGGGCCGGTCGTTTTTGATGACGGCCAACGTGGCGCCACAGAGGCTGGTAGTTGTCGACGTGGCCATGGCGCGAAGATGCCGCCTCGACCTGTCCAGGGTGGGCGCGGGCCACGAAGAGAACGAGGACCGCGCGAGCATCATGGCGTCCGAGGCATCCCAGTCATGCACCTTACGGTGGCTGGTGGGAGCGAACATCATCACAACGTGGTAATCGGCCGAGGGGCACCGAAGTATAGCCAGGACCACTGTATTCGCGCATTGCTAGTGGCATTGTGCGTCTCTCGTTCATTGCATGAACACTTTTGGGCTACACGCTGTTAGCCGTCGTCTCTTTGTTGCAGGCAGTAAACTGCGGAAATGTGGCGAGTTGCCGTGTTATACGGGCTCTGTCCAACGTGGCAATTTTCACGGACGTGAATGCCCGGAGACGTGTACTGTGACCCTATAGTGCAGGGACCGATGGGCACGTCGGGAACCGGGTCGCGGCCTGAGATTGAGGACCGGGAGCGTTTCACTGTAGATCGCTGCACGGCCGGGGCTCCTCCTTGGCTGGGCCTACCGTGGGCAAAGGGAAGGCCAAATGATAAGTACGGATTCGGGCGTGAAAAGTTTTTCACGATGGTCATCTTTGCGACCTGTTAATAGCGGTTCGGCTGCCCCAAAGTTAGCTGGCCATCGTTACTGGTGTTCTTTTCGCGCGGTTGCCTTGACTGATCGCCAGCTTGGGCAAGCTGAGTTGATGCGTCCTCGTCTCGTTCGACTGCCGGCACCCAGGTGTGGGTGGAGGGGTTTGGACGCGTTCCTGGCGGGGGGCGGCTCGGACGCCTCGTGTACCACACATCTTTGGGCGGTTGCCTTGAGCGGTTCATTTCGCGGTACCGCCGAGCGCTGGGAGCCGGATTTAGCGTTGCGGGCAAAGGCGGCTGGGGCGATCCGCCGCCCGGGCGAGGTAAGTGATGATCGAGGCACATCAGCTGACTAAGCGGTACGGGGACAAGGTGGCGGTCGACCGATTGGACTTTGTCGTCCAGCCTGGCGCCGTCACCGGGTTTCTGGGGCCCAACGGTGCGGGCAAGTCCACCACGATGCGGATGATCGTCGGCTTGGATGCTCCGACCAGCGGCTCAGTCAGCGTCAACGGCTGCCGCTACGCCCAGCACCCGGCCCCGTTGCAGGAAGTCGGGGCGCTGCTGGAGGCGAAGTCAATACACCCGGGCCGCTCGGCCTTCGATCACTTGATGGCGCTGGCGTACACCCACGGTATCTCCCGCCGCCGGGTGAGGAGGGTGATCGAGCTGACGGGCCTGGAGGCCGTGGCGAACAAGCGCGCCGGGGCATTCTCTCTGGGGATGGCCCAGCGTCTGGGGATTGCGGCGGCGCTGCTGGCGGACCCCGCAATCGTGATGCTCGACGAGCCGGTCAACGGGCTGGATCCCGAAGGTGTGCTCTGGATCCGTAACCTGCTCAGGAGCCTTGCTGCCCAGGGCCGCACCGTCTTTGTGTCCTCGCACCTGATGAGTGAGATGGCGCTGGTCGCCGACCACCTCATCATTGTCGGACGTGGCCGTCTGCTGGCTGACACCACCGTGCAGGACCTGATCCGCCAGGCCGGCGGCGACAGTGTGAAGGTAGCCACCGCCGACCCGGGCCGCCTGCGCGAGGTCCTGGCTGCACCCGGCGTGGAGATCTCCGGACAGGCCGGCTCCGAGGAGCTACAGGTGACCGGCATGTCCCCGCGCTCGATCGGACTCGCGGCCGCCGAACACGGCATCCCGCTATTCGAGCTCACCGCCACGACCGTCTCCCTAGAACAGGCGTTCATGGACCTGACTCGAGACTCTGTGGAATACCACGGCGCCGGCTCTGATCTCGCGACCGCCGGGAGGAGGGCATGACCACCATCATTCCGATCCCCGTCTCGGCAAGCGCCGCTGCGGCGGACCCTGTCAAGGCCGCCCGACCGGGCTACCGGGTGACCGGGGTCCGGGTGCTGCAGTCCGAGTGGGCCAAGCTGTGGTCTTTGCGCTCCACCTGGATCACTCTCGGTTTGGCGCTACTGTTCCTGGCGGCATTCGGGCTCATCGCCGCGGCGATATACAAGTCCACGATCAGCTCCGGCCAGCACACCGACCCTGACTTCGCCGCGGCCACGGCGGTGAACCTGTCTCTGGTCGGTACGAGCTTCGCTCAGCTGGCACTGGGTGTGCTGGGCGTGCTGGTGACTGCCGGCGAGTACTCCACCGGCATGATCCGCTCCACTCTGGTCGCGGTCCCGCGCCGCCTGCCGGTGCTCTGGTCGAAGGCGGCAGTGTTCGGAGTGGTCACGCTGGTGGTGAGCACCGCCGGCGTGGCCATCACCTTCCTCTGCGTCAGCGGGATCGTCTCGGGCACCCCCGCAGCGCTCACGCTGTGGAACGCAGGTGTGCTGCGCTGCCTGCTGGGCGCCGGCCTCTACCTCGGCCTGGTCGGCGTGATCGGCACCGCCCTGGGTGTCCTCCTGCGTTCGGTGGCAGGTGGTATCGCGGTCCTGGTCGGCGCGCTGATGCTGGCCCCAGGTCTGATCTTGCTGCTGCCCAGTGCCTGGCGGAACGATATCGGCCCGTACCT
>JAJPIR010000011.1 GCA_021324675.1 Actinomycetota bacterium | reverse complement strand
TCCTGGCCGTGGGCAGTAGCGCTATCGATCTTGCACCAGCGTGGCTCAAGGAATTCGCAGTCAGCACATTCGGCAGTTACGACAAGATCGCTCTGCTGGTCGGCATGGCCGTGGTGATCGCCGTGGTCGGAGTGACGGCGGGTCTGATTTCCCGGCGCTCTGCGGTTCCGGGCCTGATGCTGTTCGGGGTGCTCGGCCTGATCGCCAGTGTCGCCGCGGGGACGCGTCCCGCCGCAGGATCGTTTGACCTGCTTGCCCCGCTGGCTGCGCTGATCGCCAGTGCCGGCACTTTTGTCGTGCTACACCGCCTGGGCCGGCTGACTACGGCGAAAAGCGGGGATCACCCGACAGATGCCAGCCTGCCGGCGCCAGTTCCCCGCCGTGCGCTGCTTACCAGCTCGGCGGTGGTTGCGGTGGGTGCCGGGCTCGCCGCGGCCGGCGGCCAGTTGCTGGCCAGGCGGGGTGAAGTCGAAGCTTCTCGCCAAGCGGTCGGACGGATCGTGCCTACGGCGCCCGCCACGCAGATCCCTCGTGGCGCAGACTTCGCCAGTGACGGCTCGCCGACCTTTATTACGCCGAATCGGGACTTCTACCGGGTGGACGTCAATCTGACGGTGCCGCAGTTACGCGCCGAGGACTGGCGGTTGCGTATCCATGGCATGGTCGACCGGGAATTGACGCTGTCTTTCCGGGAATTGACTTCGCGGATGCTGATCGAGTTCCCCGTGACCATGACGTGCGTGTCCAACGAGATCGGCGGGCACTACATTTCCACTGCTTACGTCACCGGGGTGCTGCTTGCCGACATCCTGGCCGAGGTCGGTGTGCAACGCGGCGCTGACCAGGCGTTAAGTACCAGCGTCGACGGATGGACGTGTGGCACGCCAGCTGCTGCCCTGAGTGATCCAGGCGGCAAGGCCATGCTGGTGATCGCGATGAACGGTGAGCCGCTGCCGGTTGAGCACGGCTTCCCGGTGCGGATGGTGGTGCCTGGCCTGTATGGCTACGTCTCTGCCACCAAGTGGATCACCGATCTGGAGCTCACCACTTTCGCTGCGCGGCAGGCTTACTGGCTGCAGCGGGGCTGGGCGCAACGAGCGCCGATCAAGACGATGTCCCGGATCGACAGTCCCGGCGCCTTCGCACGAGTCGGTCCCGACACCCCCGTCACTGGCGTCGCGTGGGCGCCGACCCGCGGCATTTCTCAAGTCGAGGTGCGCATCGACCACGGTGCGTGGCAACCCGCGGAGTTGTCGACCGAAGTCAGCGTGGACACTTGGCGGATGTTCCGGCTGCGTGGCCGGTGGGCGCCGGGCGCTCACGTGGCCGAAGTCCGCGCTACGGACAAAAAGGGATATACCCAGACCGCGGACCTGGCTTCCCCTATCCCGGACGGCGCCACTGGATGGCACTCGGTACAGTTCACCGTCCAATGAGGATGCGCCGAGTACGGCAAAAAAATGTGTCTAATTTGTAATCAGCAGTGGTGCAGTACGGCATCGTCGATTACCGGAAGTTGGACCCGTGATGCCCGGGCAAACCGGGCTTGCTGCGATGAGGAGTTGAGATCGAGTTGAGGAAGATCCAGCGGCTGGTCGCGGTTGGTGCCATGGCGGCGCTGGCCGCCGTCGTGGGCGCATGCAGCAACGCGCAGGCGCCGGCTACCGGAAATCAAGCTTCTGCACCGGCCAGCGAGCCGGCTGAGACGAGCTCCGCTGCGCCTACACCCACGGGCAGTGGCGTCACCAAGATCAGCGATATCTTTGGGCCGGCCTGCGACCAGGTACCCAAGGACGGTCCTGGCTCACCGCAAGGCATGGTCAACGACCCAGTGGCCACCGCGGCCGGCCACAACCCGCTGCTGAACACCTTTACGAAGGCCCTGACCGCCACCAACCTGGCAGACACGTTGAACAGTGCTCCAGAGCTGACCGTGTTCGCGCCGGCTGATCCGGCGTTCCAGGCGTTAGAGGCGCAGCATCCAGGCATCCTCAAGGACCTGACCACTGCTCCGGACGTGGCATCGCCGAACAGCAAGCTGGCCAAGATCGTGACCTACCACGCGGTCGGCAAGCGCTACGACGCCGCGGGAATCGTGCAGGCGGGCACTCTGGACAGCCTGGAGGGCGCCAGGATCAAGATCGGCGGCAGCGCCACGGCGCCGACCGTGAATGGGGCGACAGTGTTGTGCGGCAACATTCCTACCAAGAACGCCACCGTGTTCATAATTGGTCAGGTGCTGTCGCTGCCGGCATCCTAAAGGATCGATACGAGGTCTCCATAAAGCGTCGTTACCCGGCTGGAGCTACTACTCGTCAGGGGCGGTTTCCGTCAATGGAATCCGCCCCTGACGTATGTTGCGAACAATCCGGATCGAGGCCTCGTTCAGAGGCATCGTTCCAATCGTCGCGCTAGGGGTAATTGCTGTTGTCCCCACCGATATCGACGCTGTCTGGACGCGCCTGGTAGCGGTGATTAATGCACCGCGCCGGATTCGGCGTCGCCGGGTGGCCGGCTGGCAAAGATCTTCAAGTGCTACGTGGTTGATCAGTGCGACGAGGCCCAGGTGCTCGCCCAACCCCGGACTGTGGCCACCCTGGAAGGCACAAAGGTCGACGTTGCCGGCACGCCGTCCGCGCCGCGGTAACCGGCGCACCGGTGCTGTGCGGCAACGTTCCCACCCGCAATGCCACTGTGTTCCTCATCGAGCAGGTGCTACGCCGCCGATCACCAAACGGCACCTAACTACAGGGGCGGTCTCACCGCGGACCGCCTCTGCCGCGTACCGAGATCCCCGAAAGATCGCAACTTTGTTCCTGCGTTCACAAGCGGCTACCGTGGACGCCTGGCAAGACAGCGGTGCCTCTCGCCCCGACCCGATCCGCCACCGGTGATCTGAAAGGAAGCCACGCGTGACGGTGCACCAGCACGGCCGGTACAGCACGCCGGTTGAGGACCTGCCTTCTCGGGCCGTACCCGAAGCGGCGGTCGGTCGTCTCGCGATCTACCTGCGGGTACTCACCTCGATGATCGAGCAGGGTGTCACCACGATGTCCAGCGAGGAGCTCGCCGGTGCAGCCGGGGTGAACTCGGCGACATTGCGCAAGGATCTTTCCTATGTGGGCTCCTACGGCACCCGTGGGGTGGGCTATGACACCGCGAAGTTGGTGGAACATATCGAGCAGCTGCTCGGACTGACCCGCCACCACAGCGTCGCGGTGGTCGGGATCGGCAATCTGGGCCATGCACTGGCCAACTACGGCGGGTTCCCGGACCGGGGTTTCCCGGTTACTGCGTTATTCGACGTCGATGAGGATCTGGTAGGCATCCCGGTTGGTGGGCTGCCTGTCGACCACGTCAACACCATTCCGGAGGTATGCGCGGAGCGGGAGGTGACCATCGGGGTGATCTGCACCCCGGCGAGCGCCGCCCAAATCGTCTGTGACTTGCTGGTGGCCGGCGGCGTCCGGTGCATCCTTAACTTCGCTCCGGTGATGTTGCAGGTACCTAGTGATGTCGAGGTACGCCGGGTAGATCTTGCGGTGGAGTTGCAGATCCTGTCGTTTTATCAAGCACGCCGATCGCCAGGCCCGCGAGCGGGCGCCGCGCCGGTCGATCCTGTTGCGGTGATCCGATGAGCCTGCTGGTCGTCGGATTATCCCACCGCAGTGCGCCGGTCGACGTATTGGAGCGGGTCGCGGTGTCCGCAGCGGACGCCGGCAAGGTGCTGAGTCAACTGCTGGAACGCGAGCACGTCGCGGAAGCGTTGCTGCTGTCCACCTGTAACCGCGTCGAAGTCTATGCGGTGGTGACCGCCTTCCACGGTGGGCTGGCCGACATTACTGACGTACTGGCGGGCCAATCCGCGGTTGCGCTGGACGAGCTGTCTGATCACCTGTACGTGCACTACGCGGCGGCCGGTGTGGAGCACTTGTTCTCGGTGGCCGCAGGGCTTGATTCCATGGTGGTCGGCGAGCCACAGATCCTCGGCCAACTGCGCAGCGCCTATGCCGGGGCGGAACAGGCAGGCAGCGTCGGCCGGGCGTTGCACGAGGTGGTGCAGCAGGCGCTGC
>JAJPIR010000345.1 GCA_021324675.1 Actinomycetota bacterium | reverse complement strand
CTCACCGACACCGAGCTGGCTGAGCTGCACAAAGCCGCCGAAGCCGTGCGCGCCAAACAAGCCGACGTCCAGCACCTCTAGGCCCACCTTTGAACCGCAGTCTGGATGCAGACTGCGGTTCAAAGGGCACCAAAAACAGCAGTCTGCATCCAGACTGCGGGGACCGCCGGCACAGCCGCTCAAGTCGGGCAGGTCGTGCAGCCCCAGCCGCCCGCGCTCCAGCGGTAGACACGCTGAGTGACACAGCGCATCGCATGAAGCCGAAGACCACGTCGGTCGCCGTCCCGGCGACAACCGCCTGCCGGTAAGTTGCGTACCGGCGGAAGCCGGCACAGACCAGCCGCAGGTAGCAGGCGAGCACGCCGGACTACGTTAGCCGGATACCAGCGCCTCGTTGAGTGGATTTGGTACTGCACCGTAACGCCGGGATTGCGTCTGCGTGACCGCGCGCCGCCGTGACGACTCGGCGGCGTAGGAAAGCATAGGCTGGGAGTATCACGGCGTGAGTTGGAAGGAGTGCCCGGCAGGTGGGCAAGATCAAGGTTGTGGGTACTGTCGTCGAGCTTGATGGCGACGAGATGACCCGGATTATGTGGCAGTTCATTCGGGATAAGCTGATCCTGCCTTATCTCGACATCAATCTGGATTATTATGATCTCGCCATCCAGCGCCGGGACGCCACGGACGACCAGATTACCATCGATGCCGCACACGCAATTGCCCGGCACGGCGTGGGTGTCAAATGCGCCACCATCACCCCCGACGAGGCGCGGGTGAAGGAGTTCGGTCTCAAGAAGATGTGGCCTTCGCCCAACGGAACGATCCGGAACATTCTCGGCGGAGTGATATTCCGCGAGCCGATTGTTTGTTCTAACGTTCCCCGTCTGGTGCCGCACTGGACTGAGCCGATCATCATCGGCCGTCATGCCTATGCCGACATTTACAAGGCCACCGACTTCACCGTCCCCGGGCCGGGGACCGTGACGATCACCTATGTGCCTGACGACGGTGGCAAGCCGATGGAGATGGAGGTGGCGCGCTTCGGCGAGGGTGGTGGTGTCGCCCTTGGGATGTTCAACTACCGAAAATCTATCGAAGATTTCGCACGGGCATCATTGCGCTATGGCCTATCCCGTAAATACCCGGTCTACCTGTCGACCAAGAATACGATCCTCAAGGCCTATGACGGCATGTTCAAGGATGTCTTCGCTGAAATTTACGAGTCGGAGTTCAAAGCTGACTTCGAGGCTAACGGCTTGACCTACGAGCACCGGTTGATTGACGACATGGTGGCTTCCGCGCTGAGGTGGTCCGGTGGTTACGTGTGGGCGTGCAAGAATTACGACGGTGACGTGCAATCCGACACCATCGCGCAGGGATTCGGCTCGCTGGGTCTGATGACCAGCGTGCTGATGACCCCGGACGGCCGGACCGTTGAGGCAGAGGCCGCACATGGCACTGTCACCCGGCACTTCCGGCAGCACCAGCAGGGCAAGCCGACCTCGACCAACCCGATCGCGTCGATCTTTGCGTGGACCGGCGGGCTGCGCCACCGCGGCATGCTGGACGCAACGCCAGCGGTGACCGAGTTCGCCACTACCTTGGAGCGGGTCTGTATCGACACCGTCGAAGGCGGAAAGGTGACCAAAGACCTGGCGTTGCTGATCGGTCCTGATACCCCGTTTTTGACCACTGAGGAGTTCCTGGACGCGCTCGATCAGGGCTTGCGGCAAGCCACCGGCCGGTGACAATAGGATGATCACGGCCTAGACGGGAAGTGATCGGGTGGCTTGGAAAGTATCGAAACCAAAGCGCTGGATCATCGGCGTGCTCGCCGTGCTGGCCATTCTCTTGCTGTACTCCGAACACGAAAGGGAAAATACCAGCACCGCCACCGGCAGTACCCAACCCTGCACGGTGATGGTGACCGCGGACGCCCTCAACGCGCGGTCCAGCCCCGACGGTAACGCCCCTGTGGTGGATACCTACCACCGGGGAGAGGTTGTCTCGGCCGACCGGACGATCACCAACGGTTTCCGGCAGCTCGCCCCGGGCCGCTGGGTGGCGGCAGAGTTCGTCGATCCCACGCCGGGGAGTAATTGTGGTTGACGCCAGCTGCAACAATCGCTCTATGTCGCCTGATGTCACTCTCCGCCCACAGGAACACCGTCCCCGGGTGCTTTCCGGCATCCAGCCCACCGCTGACTCGTACCACCTCGGCAACTATCTCGGTGCGATCCGGCAGTGGGTGGCGTTGCAAGACGATCACGAAGCGTTCTACTGCGTAGTCGACCTCCACGCGATCACCATCGAGCAGGATCCGGTGCTGCTGCGGCAGCGGACCCGGCTGGCGGCGGCGCAAATGCTGGCGCTGGGCGTCGACCCGGAGCGGTCCACGGTATTCGTGCAAAGCCACGTTCCCGAGCACACCCAGCTGTCGTGGGTCCTGGAGTGCATGACCGGCTTCGGCGAGGCGTCTCGCATGACGCAGTTCAAGGACAAGTCCGCCAAGCAAGGTGGTGACCGGGTCAACGTGGGGTTGTTCACCTACCCCATCCTGCAGGCTGCCGACATCCTGCTCTACCAGGCCGATCAGGTGCCGGTGGGGGAGGATCAGCGCCAGCACATCGAGCTCACCCGGGATCTCGCCATCCGGTTCAACACCCGCTACGGTGCGACGTTCACCGTTCCCGCGCCGCACATCGTCAAGGGCGCGGAAAAAATCTATGACCTGGCAGACCCGACGGCCAAGATGAGCAAGTCGGCCTCGTCACCGGCCGGAGTGATCGACTTGCTGGATGACCCCAAGGTGTCCGCCAAGAAGATTCGCTCGGCGGTCACCGACACCGGGCGGGAGATCTACTACGACCCGGCCGCGAAACCGGGTGTGTCCAACCTCCTGGTGATCTACTCAGCGCTGTCCGGGCGTAGCATCGACGATCTGGTCGCGGCGTATACCGGTAAGGGATACGGGGCGCTGAAGGCTGACGTCGCAGAGGCGCTAGCCGAATTCGTCACTCCGTTGCGCCAGGCGGTTGCCGCATATACCGATGATCCGTCGGAATTAGACAAGCTGCTGGCCAGAGGCGCTGAAAGGGCGCGCGAAGTCGCCGCCGAGACGGTACGTACGGTATACGACCGGGTGGGTTTCCTGCCGCCGACGGGCTGAATCCTCGTGCGCCTACTAGCCTGACAGGGCATGCGGGGGATCCTGGAGCGCTACCGGCAACGTTACCCGTGGCTGGATCACCTGCTCCGCGCGGCGCAGTCCTACTCGAACCACCACGGTGACCACTACGCCGCGGCGATCACCTTCTTCAGCGTGCTGTCCCTGGTTCCGATGCTGATGATCGCCTTTGCGGCGGTCGGTTTCGTGCTTGCGCGCAGTCCGGAGCTGGTGCGCCACCTGCAAGATCAGGTGCAGGCTGCCGCGCCCGGCGGGTTGGGTCCGATGCTCAACCAGATCATCGACGGAGCGATCGCTTCCCGGCAGGGTGTGGGGATCATCGGGCTGCTCGGCGCGCTGTATTCCGGGCTGGGTTGGATGAGCAACCTCCGGGAAGCGCTTACCGCGCAGTGGGATGCACCGTCAGGCGATAAGCCGCCTCAATCGGAGGGCTTCCTCCGGACCAAGGTGATGGATCTACTCGCGCTGCTCGGTCTGGGCTTGGCGCTGGTGATGTCGTTCGCCTTGACCGGTGCCGGCACCGCATTCGCCAGCGCGGTGCTCACCGCCGTCGGGTTCGGGCACGTGCCCGGGGCGCGGCTGGTGTTCACCGCGCTGGCCGTAGTGGTGTCGATCACCAGTATGTGGCTGGTGTTCCTCTGGGTCATCGCCCGGCTGCCGCGCCAGCCTGTCCCGCTGCGCAGGGCGATGCACGCCGCCTGGTTCGGGGCGATCGGTTTCGAGATCCTCAAGCAGGCCTTCGCCATTTACCTCGACAGCGTCACCGCCAGCCCCACCGGCAAGTTATTCGGCCCGGTCATCGGATTGATGGTGTTTGCCTACTTCGTCTCCCGCTTCGTGCTGTTCCTCACCGCCTGGGCGGCAGTGGTCCGCGAGGTACCCGATATCCCCGCGCAGCGCAGCTCGTCGCAGGCCCCCGCCGGCCGCGCACCCACCCGTGAACGGCACCATCTCGGTGATGCTTAAGCACCGTCGCGCCGAGCAGGAGCACAGCGGCCCAAGCCAGGGTTTTCCCCGATATGCCAGGTTCCGGACGGGTGTTTACTGGCGCCAGCGGGTCAGCTCCTGCGATCCGCCCACTGGCCCCCGACAGTGCTAGGAGACCGCCATGCAGACTTTGATCAAGGTGCTCGGTATCGCCGCGTTGATCTGGATTGGCTTCACGGTGCTGGGCTGGGTGCTGGGCTTTGCGATCAAGCTGGTGTTCTGGGCGCTGGTGATCGGCGTGCTGATTGCCCTCGGCTCGGCGGTCTACGCTGCGTTGAAGGGCAAGCCGGATCGCAAGGCGCTGCGTTAGCAACCTAATCGGGGCCGGCACTCGAGCCAGCATTTCAAGCCGCAGACGTAAGCAGCCGGCGCAGCAAGTGCATCGTGGTGGTCACCGCCCGGTCGCGAATCTGGGCGCGGTCGCCCGGCAACACTGGATCGGCGGCCAGTACTGGCCCGTCCCTGGCGGTCAGGCACACGCACACGTAGCCCACGGGCTTGGCCTCGGTGCCACCACCCGGGCCGGCCACACCGGTGATCCCCACCCCGATATCGGCGGCAAAATGTGCCCGCGCCCCGTCAGCCATGGCCCGCGCCACCTCTGGTGACACTGCTCCGTGCTGGTCGATCAAATCCGGGGGCACTCCCAGCAGCTGCGTCTTGGCGGCGTTGGAGTAGGCCACTACCCCGCCGGCTACGTAATCCGACGACCCCGGCACCTCAGTAAGCCGGGCGGCCAGCAGCCCGCCGGTGCACGACTCTGCCAGCCCGATCCGGTGACCCCGCAGCAGGCCTGCGACCTGATGATCCACCGACGTCCCGTCAGTAGAGAACAGGTACCGGGCATGCCGGGCGCGGATCGCATCGATCAGCGCGTCGCGGGCTGGTCCGGCGCCGGGCCGGTGCCTGACGTCGACCACCAGCTCACCGCGGCGCAGGCATGTGGTGATCTCCAGCGGGGTCAGATCCAGTTCCTGGCCCACCTCCCGCAAGGTCACTGCGATCTGGGATTCAGGCAGGCCGAACAGCCGCAACTGCGCGAATTCGAAAGGCTGGGTGCGCGACAAGACGTCTCGCACGGACTCGGTGGCCAAGGCTGCGGACCACATCTGCTGCAGCTCTCTGGGCGGCCCCGGCAGCACCACCACGGTCGGTCCATCCTTGACCGGCACCACCAGCCCAGGTGCGGTGCCCACCGGGTCCAGTGGCGTGGCTCCGCGGGGCACCATCGCCTGCTTGCGGTTTGCCGCCCGCAGCCCCTCGGAGTCGAAGCGCGACAGGTGTCGGAACCGGGCGAGGATGGCCGCGATCTGCTGTTCCATCACCTCGTCGAGTTCCAGCGGCACCCCGGCGAAGGCAGCGACCACCTCCGCGGTCAGATCGTCTGCAGTCGGGCCCAACCCGCCACTGGTGACGATCAGATCGACGCCCTGATCAGCCAGGAAGTGTAGCGCCGCGGCCAGATCCGCCGGCCGGTCCCCGACGCACAGCAGGTGCGCCACCTCTATACCCAACTCGCCTAACCGCTGCGCCAGCCATGGCCCGTTCCGGTCCGTGATCAGCCCGCTGAGCAGCTCGGTTCCGGTGACCACGATCCCCGCGCGCACGCCAGCGGAGTCATTTCTCACAAGACGCCACGCTAGCGCGACAGGCATGCTTGCCGGTGGGAGGCCATCATGCGACTCAGGCGCACCGCCGCATCGGGCTCACCTGGCCCAACACCGCCGGCGTTGATCGGCGTCGACGATCTCAAGACCCCGTGGTGGGCGCAAGTGGGCGAGGAGATGGCCAACTCGGGCCCCGGCCGGATGCTGCTCAAGGCCCCGGCTGCGCTGGGCGTGATCGTCCGGCTGGCCTGGCGGACGTCGCCGCGCCTGACGCTGGTGGCCGCGACAGTCCAACTGGCCTCCGGCTGCACGACCGCATTCGGGCTGCTGGCTACGGCCAACGTGCTCACCCGGTTGCTGGAGCAGGGTCCGACTCCGCAGCGGGTGCTTTCGGCGTTGCCGGCGCTGCTGCTGGTGATGGCTTCTTACGCAGCCCGGGGAGTGCTGGATGCCGCGGTCGGCGCCGTGCAGGCGGTGCTGGCCCCCCGCGTGGAGCTGCGGGCCAAGGACGAGTTGCACACTGCGGTGGCCGGCGCCGACCTGATCGCCTTTGATGACGCGGATTTCGTTGAACTGATCCGGCGTACGTCGGGGCGGGGCTTCATCAGTGTCACCCAGGGCGTTGACGACGCCGGCAACCTGCTCAGCTCGGCGGTTTCCCTAGGCGCCGCAATCGTCACCGCTGGCCTGCTCAACCCGGTGCTGGCACCCGTGGTGCTGCTGGCCGCGGCGCCCAGCGGATGGGCCAGCATGCGGGCGGCCATGCTGTCTTACGAGTCGTTCGTGCGCATGGTCTCGCGTACCCGCCGGATGAATATCGTCGGCGATCTGATGACCAACCGGCGCGATGCGGCTGAGGTCCGGGCCTTCACCACCCAGAAGACCTTGCTTGCCGAGCACCGCCGCATCGGAGCGCAGCTCACCGCGGAGGCTGTCATGGTGGAGCACCGCAAGACTGCGGTCCGGCTGGTCGGGCGGGCTCTGGCCGGGATCGGCACCGCGCTGGGCTATGTGGTGCTCGGTGTGCTGCTCTACGCCGGAGCCATGCCACTGGCCCTGGCCGGCGCGGCCGCGGTGGCCATGCGCACCGCTTCCACAGCAGTGTCCACCACGGTGTTTGCCGCTAATCGCTTGTTCGAGCACAGCTTCTATCTCGACATGCTGAGCAGTTGCCTGGCCCAGGCCCGCCGCTACCAGCGGGCGGCGGCCGTCAACCGGCTTCCCCGTGATCCGCGGCTCATCGAGTTAAACGCGGTGTCGTTCAGCTATCCCGGGGCGAAGCAGCCGGCGTTGCGACAGGTGAGCCTCACGATCCGCCGCGGGCAGGTCATCGCGCTTGTGGGGGAGAACGGCTCGGGCAAGTCGACCCTCGCGAAAGTGATCACAGGGCTATACCTGCCTGATGAGGGACAGGTGACCTGGGACGGGATCGACATTGCCAGCGTCGACCAGCGGGAACTGCACTCGCAGGTTGCGGTCGTGCTGCAAGATCCCGTCGAGTGGCCGATGACCGCGGAGAACAACATTCGCATCGGCCGCATCGAACGGCCCGACCCGGACAGATCTGTGCTGCACGCCGCCGCTGCCGGCTCGGGCGCCGATGCCGTGATCGCCGAGCTGCCCGATGGCTGGGATAGCGTGCTGTCCCGGGAGTTCCAGAACGGGTGCGACCTGTCCGGGGGCCAGTGGCAGCGATTCAGCGTTGCCCGTGGGTTGTACCGGAACGCGCCGCTGCTGCTCGCGGATGAGCCCACCGCGGCCCTCGACGCCCGCGCCGAGCATGCGGTGTTCCAATCCCTCCAGTCGCTGCGCCGCGCGGAGGCCGGGTCAAGTAATGGCAGCGGCTCTGGAGCTACCCGGACCACCGTGCTGATCACTCACCGGCTGGCCAATGTCCGGCACGCCGACCAGATCATCGTGCTGCACCACGGCCGGATCACCGAGCAGGGCACACATGAGGAGCTGATGGCCCGCGGCGGCGGGTACGCCGAGCTGTTCAACCTGCAAGCCCGCGCCTATCTTGACGACACCAGCCAGCACACTCACCTGCAGAATGGGCCGCCGACGTACCGGTCCACGTTGCTGGCCGACGGTGGAGGTAGCGCATCCACGTAGTGCTCGGAATCGTCTTGCGGTTGGTATCCCAATGCCCGGGCTTCGGTCATCGAGAACCGGTTACGGGTGTTCGCAGAAACGCCCCAGAGGACTCTGAATCCTGGCTGCGGGGCGCTCAACAACGCTTCCATCAGACGCCCGCAGTCGTCTGGTGGGTGGGTAGGGGATGGTTGATGTAATGCAGCGCGTGGTCAACGCATTTGCGCAAGGAGTTGTCGGTATTGAGGCGCAGCTTCGGTTCCGGGATCGGATCGGCCTTGGCGAGGAGTTGCCGGTACAACTGGACATCGCGGTTGGCGGCCGGGTGCACACCGCACGCGCTGCTTGCCTGCAGCCGTTTCTCGATGCTGGCCTGCGCACAGACGCACTCGATCAGTCGCAACGGCTGCCGAATGCGGTCGGCAAACCGGCGCACCTGGGTGACTTGGTAGGCGCGATAACAGGTTCGACCGTCGAGGATGACAACACCGCTGGGTGTGTTGCGTAGCTGCCATGCCGCCGCACGCAGCATCGTGACCACGCAAAAGTCGTCCTGGGCGCGGGTGTACAGCGTGTGCTCCGGGCCGAACAAGGTATGCCTGACCCGATCTTTGTCCAGCAGCAGCGTACCTTTGCCGAGGCGGCATACGAGCTCAGTGGCCAGCGTGCTTTTCCCGCTGCCCGGCAACCCGGCAGCTGCACGATCATCGCGGCGTCACCAGCCCCACCGTCAACGGTGGCGCTGCCGGGCGGTGAGGGCGAGCAGTACGCCGAGGACAGTGACGGCCACGCCGATCCACAGCAGCGCTGGGAGCAATGCGCCGGATCCGCCGGCCCAGCTGGCTGCTGCGGCATGTGCGTCTACCGGCGGGGAATCGGGTGCGGAACCGGGAGTCGCCGCCCTATGCGTTCCCGGTGACGGGGGACCGTCTACCAACTTACCCACCGGGTGGCCCGGGGGCAGCGCGAACCCGTAGTTGAGCAGCCTGGCGGCCTGCGCGGACATCGAGACCGGACGCTGCTCGCCTCGCATCAGTACCACCATCAGGCGGCGGCCGCCGCGCTGCGCGGCGTCAAGTTGGGTGTGCCGGGCGTCATCAGTAAACCCGGTCTTGCCACCCAGCGCGCCGGGATAGCTCCTGAGCAGCTTGTTGTCGTTGCTCACCACGAACCCGGGCCGGTTGCCGTATCCGGGGAAGTTCGCCTCCCGGGTGCCCAGCAGCTCGACCAGCAGCGGGCGGTTGAGCACCTGGCGAAAGGCCAGCGCCAGGTCATAGGCCGACGCACTCATTCCCGGGCCATCCAATCCGGACGGTGTGGCAGCACGGGTATCCAGCGCACCCAGCTTGGCGGCCAGTGTGTTCATCTGAGCCACAGTCGCGGCTACCCCGCCCAGCTGGTCCGCCAGCGCGTGCGCGGCGTCGTTGCCGGAAACCAGCAGCAGGCCGGTGAGCAACTGCCGGACAGTGTAGTGGCCGCCTGGACCCATGCCGACCCGACTGCCGTCCTGGTCAGCGTCGGTCTGGGTGCCCACCACCACGCGATCGAGCGGTAACTGATCGACGGCCAGCAGGGCGGTCAGCAGTTTCAACGTCGAGGCTGGGCGGTTGCGCGCGTGCGGGTCTTTCGCGGCGAGCACCTCACCGGAATCCGCGTCGGCGATCACCCAGGACATCGCGGTGATGCCGGCGGGCGGATCGGGTGCACCTTCGGGCAGCACCAGCCCGCATTCACCCATCCGCGGGCCACCGACCGGGGACTCGGGCATCGACATCGGTGGAGGAGTCACGGTGCCCGGCTTGGGCACCTCTGAGGAGTCGACCGGCGCCGGTGGGGCCAGCTGCGGTAGGCAGGCCGACTCTGCCGCCGCGGATGCCGTTCCCAGCAGCATCACCGCACCCAGCGCGGTAATGACAGCTAGCGCGGCCAGCCGCAGCAGGACTCGGAAATGGACCATCCGCACGGGCGAAGGCTAGCTGGCCGGCCGGTGAGGCGACGTAGGGGATGCTCACGGCATGAACACCCGCATCGACTGGGTCGCGTTGCGCTCTGCGGCAGTACAAGCCGCAGCACTGGCCTACTGCCCGTACTCCCTCCTACAGGTCGGCGCGGCAGCGCTGTGCGACAACGGCCGCACTGTGATCGGCTGCAACGTCGAAAACGCCTCCTACGGCTTGTCGCTATGCGCCGAATGCGCGATGGCCGGCCAGTTACGGCTGTCTGGGGGCGGCCGATTCATGGCCGTTGCCTGCCGCTCGGGAGCCGGCGAATTGCTGATGCCATGCGGGCGTTGTCGCGAGATCATCCACGAACTCGGCGGTCCGAGCTGCTTGCTGGACACGCCGCACGGCATTCGCTCGATAGAGGAGCTGCTGCCGGATGCTTTCAGCTCGTGAACGACTCAGGATGCGACGCCGGTAGCGGTGTCGCCACCATCCTCGGTCTTGGTCTGGCGGCGGGTGCGGCGCTGCGCGGGTCGGGGCGGGGGCGGCGGCGTGGCAGGTAACGCAGCTGGTGCCGTGCCGCCCATGATGATCTCCGCGAAAGTGGCCATCGCCTCGTCCAGCTGCGCGGTGTAGCGCATCTCGGACTCCTCGTTGGCCTTGCGCACCAGGCCGGCCAGTGACTCGGCGTCGGGTCGGTGGGCCAGCGCGCCATCCAGTGCACCCAAGCGGTCGGTGATCGAGCCGATGCGGCCAGCGACGCCCTCTTCGATCGCGTCCAGCCGCTTGGACAGCGCATCTAGCCGGCTGGTGAGGGATTCGACTGCGCCGGCCAGCGACTCCTGCACTTCCTTGTCGACCTCGTCCAGCCGGTTGCGCAACCCGGTCTCCGTGGCACCGATCTGGTCGCGCACCGGCGCCTGCACGGCGGCGGGAAGCCCGTCGACCTTGGCGTCCTGCCGATCCAGGTGATGGTCCATGTCATCGATGCGCTTGTGGAGTCCGGCGATGCGGTCCTCAAGGCCGTCCATCCGGCCAGCGACGCCTTCGAACCGCCCTGCCACGCCGTCGAGCCGCCCTCCGAGCTCAGCGAATGGCTTGGCCAGCTTGTCTGCGATCGACTCGATGGCCCTGCCCAGCGCGGCAATGGCACCGTCTTGCGCCTCAAGTTTCGACAGCGCCTGATCGAGCCGGGTGGCCAGCACGCTGACCTCCGTGCGATCCGGCATTTCCGACAGCCTCTTGCGGACCGAACCCAGCGCCTCCAGGGGAGCCAACCGGGCATGGATCTCGTCGAGCGCATCGAAAATCTGCTGCTGCTCGCTGTCACGGATCTCGGCAGCGCGCACAAGCATGCTGCGCATCCGATCGAAAGATTGCGTCGCTGAATTGTTGTTCACGGGCTCCACCTTTGCTTGGGGGCCTTCGCTGGGGGGGCGGACCGACGCGCGGATCCTAGCTATGCCTTCGGGGCTGCCTGCAACCGGGAGACCACCCTGCGCAGCCGGCCTGGCTGGGTTCAGAATCCGCTGTTCAGTGCACCTGAAGCCGCTCTTCGAAATTGCCGACGAGGGTGCGCCACGCTGCCACTTCGGCATCGAAAGGTGGGCTCGGTGCCAGCCGGGTGGGGTCTGGCCGCAGCAGGAAGGAAACCAGCCAGCCCAGCGGCTCCGAACTGGCCAGCGCCTTGTCCGCAGCATCTGAATCGGCCCATTGCTCGGCGTCGATGATCAGCTCGACGGCCAGTTCGAGTTGCCCGGGATCGACCGTTTCCGGACCTCCCGCCAGGTCATCGGCGAGTCCGGCCAGCAAGTAGGTGTTGCCCACGTCGACGGCGACTGCCAACTCCCGATCGGTCGCGCGCTGCACGACCTGTGGCCAGGTAGACACCGAGTCCAGATCGTGTCCACGAGGGTGTTCGATCAGGTGCCGGATCAGCGCGCGCGGTGAGGTGAAGGCCTCAATGCGTCCGTTGCGCCCCAGGAATACCGCGGTGTCGTCGACGTAGCAGCGCAACGTGTAATGATCACCGAGATCGCTGACGATCCGGATCGGGTCGATGCCGACCTGTGACCAGAACGCCAGTGTGGCATCGTCTGCGGTGCTGGTGCTGCGCGCTGCTGGACCGGCCGGCTGCTCGACGGCGGCCGAGGAAGCGTCTGATTCGGACAGTTCTGTTGCGGCGGCCTGCACGGCTTCCGGGTCGACATCGGGACTGCGCACCACGCCGTCGACCGCGTCGAGGACCTCATCCCACCGTTGAGCTATCGCGTCGCACAACGCGTCCCACTGCCGCGCGCCGTCCCGGCCGCCGAAGGCGAGCGTGCCTCCGGCGAGCATGGCGAATCCGGGCGTGGAGTCGAGCACTTTATGGACCTGTTCCAGGCCGCACACCTCGGCGAGCGAGCGGACCATCGACACCACGTCGGCCAGTTCACCAATCACCCAGGTGTCCGGCGGCTGCGCCACGAGTTCAGGCACACCGATCAGGTCATACCGGTGGGCGTCGGTGGGGCGCAGGTCCGCTGCGGGCAATCGCGGCACCAGCGACCAGGCCGGGTGGTCGATCAGATCGTGTCGGCCGGCGGTACGCACGAAACCGACCATTGCCGCGACATCGGCGAAGGCAAACAGTTTGTCCTCTTCGCCGAGGAATGCTTCCCAATCCTCACCGTCTTCCCGCCAGCGCGGAGCCCACAGCGTCACCAGATCGCCAGCGGTGACAGATAGCTCGATGGGCACGATGTCTGCAACCATGGCGGGAGGGTAATACCCGCAAGTGGCGATGCCGGAGCTACCGGCTGAATCGCCGCTTTACGGGGCATTCATGACCGTACTTGCCACCCGGCCAGGTTGGCGGCAATCGCGGTCTCGAACAGCTCGCTGGGTGACACGGCGCCCGCCGGCAGCGCGCCCCGCAACTCTAAAGAAACCAGGCCGTGCACGTTGGCCCACAATGCGGTGGCGATGACGCCCGGGTCGGCGTCGTGGAGCAGGCCCGCCGCTATTGCCCGGCGCACCGTGTCCAGCAGGGGAATGAAGGTGGCCTCGGCGTGCGCGTAATCCTGCGGAGCGGGTTCGAAGCCCGGTACCGGTGAGCCGAACATCACCGCGTACAGGTGCGGGTCGGCGCGTGCACTGGCCCGGTAGGCGTGGCCAAGCGCGAGCAGGTCGGCCAGCGGATCGCCGGAGGGCTTCACCTTGTCCAGATGAGCTCTGAACCGGCTGAACGCCTCGATGAACAGTGCTCGGAGGATGCCTGGCTTACCGCCGAACAGGGCATAAACCGCGCTCGTCGAGGTGCCCGCCGCAGCGGCCAGCCTGCGTAGGCTCAATGCGTCCGGACCCTCCGAGGTGAGCAGCGCTGCAGCGGTGTCAAGGAGGCGGACCCGCAGCGCCTCATCGTGCAGTTTCGGTCGGGCCACGCGGCAACAGTATCGCAACGCTGTTCTATAACATCGTTTCTATTCGGGGAGGCGCGCATGAGCTGGTTGCGTGATCCCGGTGCGGCTGCTCGTGTTCCAGGCGACGGTGGGCATGCCGTGGTGGTGGGCGGCGGCGTGGCGGGACTGCTGGCCGCTCGAGTACTCGCCAGCCACTTCGACCAGGTGACTCTGGTCGAGCGGGATCCGCTACCGGAGGTCCTGCAGGCCCGCAAAGGTGTGCCGCAAGGACGCATGCAGCACGTGATGCTGCCTCGGGGTCAGCAGCTCATCGAGCGGCTGTTCCCCGGGTACGGCCGCGAATTGGAGGCCACCGGGGCGGTGACACTGCGCATACCCGCTGATGCGCTGGTGCTCACCCCGGCAGGTTGGCTGGACCGGAGCCTTACCGGCTGGCCCTTGCACTCGGCCAGCCGGCCGATGTTTGAAGGCGTGCTGCGCCGGCGGGTACGCGACTTGCCAGGTGTGACAATCCTGGACGGTCACCACGTGACCGCACTGCTCACCTCGCCCGACCGCCGCCAAGTTACCGGGACAGTCCTGCATCAAGTAGCCGGCGTCGATGACAGTGCCACCCGGGAACTGGTCGCTGACCTGGTGGTCGACGCCAGCGGCCGGGGCTCCCGGGCGCCGGCCTGGCTCGCCGAGGCCGGCTACCCGGCGCCCACCACGACGCGCGTCGACCCGGACGTCGGCTACGCCTCCCGCATCTACCGCATCCCGCCGGGTTTCCGGGCGGACTGGCAGGCGGTGCTCCTGACGTCCCAGCCGCCGTCTATGCCGCGCACCGGGTACCTCCTGCCGATCGAGGATGGCCAGTGGATGCTGGGGCTGATGGGGGCCGCAGGCCAGCACCCACCAACCGACGAGGACGGCTTCACCGCCTTCCTCCGAAGCTTGCGGCATCCGGTCATCGCCGACGTGCTTGCGACCGCCGAGCCGGTCACGCCCGTCCGCGCTTACCGTGGCACAGCCAACCTGATGCGCCACTACGAGCGGATGGCGAGCCGACCGGAACGGTTCGTCGTACTGGGCGACGCGGTGTGTGCCTTCAACCCCGTCTACGGGCAGGGCATGAGCACCGCTGCCATCGCCGCCGAGACGCTGGATGCCTGCCTGAGCGAGCAGCGCCGCCGGTACGGTGCGGGCAACCTGGACGGCTTGGCCCGACGTTTCCAGCGCCGGCTGGCCCGCCGCAACGCCGAGCCGTGGATGCTGTCGACCAGCGAGGACCTGCGCTTCCCGACCACCACCGGGATGAACGTCGACCTGGCGACGCGGTTGATGCATCGTTACGCCGACCGTCTCCAGCCTGTCATCATCCAAGACGTCGGCATTGCCGAGATCTACCTCCAGGTGTTCGGCATGCTGGCTCGACCGACCACGTTGTTCACCCCGCGGGTCCTGGCCGCCGCGGCCCGAGCCAAGCCCCATGACGCCAGCGCTTCCGGGCCAACTGCCGGCCTCGTGCCGGCGCCCGCCGGGCGGCCTCAGGAAGGTTCACGATGATCTCCGGGGCGGCTGGTCTGGCGCCGGTGCGCGAGGATGCTGCCGTTGTCGGCGGCGTGCGTAGCCCGTACTTGCATGCTGGTCCGACCGATGCGGAAGAAGCGGTCGTGTTCGTGCACGGCAACCCGGGCCCGGCAGCCGACTGGCGCCGGCTGGTGGCGCGTGCCGGCGCATTCGCCCGCGCGGTGGCGCCTGACTTGCCCGGCTACGGTGGCGCCGACAAGCCGCAGCGCTTCGACTACACCGTTGCCGGGTACGCCCGCCACCTCGGTGGGATCCTCGACAGGCTGCACATCTCCCGCACTCACCTGGTCCTGCATGATTTCGGTGGTCCCTGGGGCCTGGCTTGGGCGGCCGACCATCCCGACCGGTTCGCCAGCGCGACACTGGTCAATTGCGGAGTGCTGCCGGATTACCGCTGGCACTATCTGGCCCGGATCTGGCGCACGTTGGGGCTCGGTGAGGCGGTCATGCGGCTGGCCACCTTCCCTGCGACGCGGCTGCTGCTGCGGCACGGCAACCCCCGCGGGCTGCCGCTGGACGTGATGCGACGCATGTACCGTGACTACCGCAATCCTGCGGTGCAGCTTGCGGTGCTGCGCCTCTACCGGGCCACCGACGAGCTGGCCGTCTCGTCGGTGCGCTTGCAATGCCGGCTACGCGCGCTCGACCGGCCTGCGCTGGTCGTCTGGGGAGCCCGCGACCCGTACATATCCGTGCACTACGCCCACGCCCAACGGCAGACGTTCCCGAACGCGGAGATCGTCGTCCTGCCCGACAGCGGTCACTGGCCCATGATCGACGACCCCGTCGCCGTGGAACAACCCGTACTCCGGTTCCTGAGGTCCCAGCTTGGGCCGACCGCCTGCTGAATGCGTGGGGTCAGACCAGGGTAAGCAGTTCGCGGAGCAGGGGAGCCATCCGGGTGGCCGACTTGCCCGCGGCGGCGAGCATGTCGGGGATGTTCAGGGGCCCTGGCGCGATGCCGGCGGCGAGGTTGGTCACCAGCGAGATTCCCAGCACCTCGGCGCCTTCCACGCGGGCGGCGATGGCTTCCAGCACGGTGGACATCCCCACCAGGTCCGCGCCCAGCGTGCGCAGCATGCGGATCTCCGCCGGTGTCTCGAAGTGCGGACCGGGCATCCCGGCGTAGACACCCTCGACCAGCGTGGGGTCGATCTCGCGGGCCAGCGCGCGCAACCGGGCAGCGTAGGTGTCGGTGAGGTCGACATACTGCGGCCCGACCAGCGGGGATGTCGCAGTGAGGTTGAGATGGTCGGAGATCAGCACCGGCTGGCCGACCTTGAGCCCCTCGGCGATACCTCCGGCGGCGTTGGTGAGGACCACCACCCGGGCGCCGGCAGCGCAGGCGGCGCGCACCCCGTGCACCACCCGGGCAACGCCATGGCCCTCGTAACCGTGCGTGCGACCGAGGAGTATCAGGACCCGGCGATCACCTACCTGCACCGACCGCACTGTCCCCGCATGTCCGATGACCTGCGGCGTGGGGAAACCGGGCAGCGTGCTGAACGGGAGTTCCGCGGTCGGTACACCCAGACCGTCGGCCGCGGGGCGCCAGCCGCTGCCGAGCACCACGGCGACGTCATGGGTCGCTATCCCGGTGCGCTTGGCGAGTACCGCGGCAGCCTCGCGTGCCATCCGCGCCGGATCAATCACGCTCAGTAGCCTAACCACCGCCGCCCCGCCCGTACCCGGCATAGAGAAATATCGGGCCGAGCCCCTGCCTGACCTGGAGACAGACTGGGCGCGAGAGACGCAGTGCTGCAGGGTGGGCGCTGCTACAGGGTGGGCGCGAAGGTCGCGAGTACGGGTTCGAACAGCTTGGTACGCCCGGCGGCCTCCCGCTCGGTTGGCACAGTGACCGAAAAGACCCACAGTTGCGCGTTAGCCGGGATCATCCGTAGGTACGTGGTGCGCCGGACCTCCCCACCTTCTTGAGTCCGGTACGTGGCTTCCAGCGCGCCACCGGATAGCCGCTGCCGCTGGGTCTCCACGAGCTGGGGTAACCCCTGAGCCAGCTTGCGCAGGTAGCTGCTCAAGTACTGGTCGACATTCACCGCGGGGCCGCCGGGAAGCGCGCCGGTGACCCGTTCGACAGCGATGACCTCCGAACCGTCCGGCGACACGAAACGCGTCACCGTGCCGGAGTTGTCGCCGAGTGCGCGCTGCTCGCGGAATTGCGGCCAGCCTTGCGGCACGCTGACACTGAACTGCATCGGCCGGGTACCGGGCGGCTCGCCGACCTGGACCACTAACGGGCTGAGTACCGGATCCTGAGGGTTCGGGTTTGGCGCGGCGTGACTGGCCACCGCGGGCAGCGCGGGCTGGCCGGCCGCAACCCGCGTGGCTCCAAACCCGATCACGGCGCTGGCCAGGAACAACAGCACAGCCAGCAGCCACAGAGCCGATCTACTCCGGGTACCAGCACGTCTGTGCCCATGCCGGGGAGCACGGTCTTCTGCGGGCACCACAAACGGCAGCGGCCCCGGATCAGCGGCGAGCCGGGTGCTGCGCTGGTGCGGCATCTCTGACGCTGTTGTGGTGGCGGTAACGGTGGCTGGCCCGGTGCCCGCCGCGAACGGGGAGTCTGCTGACCCTCCGGGCGGGGCCGGCTCCGGCGGCGCGCCCAGCATCTGCCGTACCCGGGACAGCGAGAGCCGGCGGGCGGGATCCTTGACCATCAACCCGCGGATCACCTCAGCGAGCGGTCCGGAGCACGACGGCTTGGGTACCTCGTCTTGCACCACCGCGGCCACGGTCGCCATCGCGGTGCCTGCGTCATAAGGGGGCTTGCCCTCGACCGCGGCGAACAACGTCGCGCCGAGTCCCCACAGGTCCGAGGCAGGGTTCACCGGTTTGCCAGAAGCGATCTCGGGAGCGATGTAAGCGGGTGAGCCGAGCATCAGGCCGGTCGCGGTCAAGGTCTCATCGGCCGGGTTACGGGCGATCCCGAAGTCGGTCAGCTTGATCCGCCCGTCGTGGGCGACCAGCACGTTGCCGGGCTTGACGTCACGGTGAGTGATGCCTGCGGCATGTGCTGCCTGCAACGCGGCTGCCACCGCGGCGCCGATGGCGGCTACCTGCTGGGGCGGCAACGGGCCTTCGCGGGTCAGCTCGGCCAGGCTGCGCGAAGGCACCAGTTCCATCACGACGAACGGCGCGGAGCCTTCCCGCGTCACGTCGTAGAGCGTCACCACATTGGGGTGCGACAGGGCCGCGATGGCCCGCGCTTCCCGCAACGCGCGCTCGCGCAGCGCGTTCGCCTCGGCGTCGGGGATGCCCGGCGGCAGCAGCACCTCTTTGATCGCGACCGGCCGTCCGAGCACCTCATCGCGTGCTGACCACACTGTGCCCATGGTCCCTCGGCCCAGCACCGCCTCAAGCCGGTACCGGCCGGCCACCAGGCGGGGTGCAGGGTTGGTCACGGCCCCATGATGCCCGTACCCGCCACGCGGCCGCAGGAAGTGGGCATGATGAAGGTGGTGGACAGGTCAGCGGAGTCGGGTTTTCCGATCAAGCCGGTATACCGCGCGCAGGATGTCGCGGGAGGGTTGGCTGAGCGGCTGGGAGAGCCTGGGCAGTTCCCGTTTACCCGGGGGGTGTATTCGACCATGTACACCCGGCGTCCGTGGACCATGCGGCAGTACGCCGGGTACGGCACTGCTGCGGAGTCCAATGCGCGGTACCACCAGCTGCGACGGGCCGGGCAGACCGGCCTGTCGGTGGCGTTCGACTTGCCCACGCAGATGGGCTACGACTCGGACGAGCCCATCGCGCACGGTGAGGTGGGCAAGGTCGGGGTGGCCATCGATTCGATCGAGGACATGCGCACGCTGTTCGACGGGATCCCGCTGGACGAAGTGTCCACTTCCATGACGATCAACGCGCCGGCCAGCGTGCTGTTGTTGCTGTATCAACTGGTCGGCGAGGAGCAGGGGGTGCTGGCGTCGACGTTGACCGGAACGGTGCAAAACGACATTCTCAAAGAATACATCGCGCGGGGCACCTACATTTATCCGCCAGCGCATTCTCTGCGGCTCACTTCGGACATCTTCGCTTATTGCAACGCGGAGATGCCGCGGTGGAATACTATTTCGATCTCCGGTTATCACATGGCCGAGGCCGGCGCGAACCCGGTGCAGGAAATTGCTTTTACGCTAGCCAATGGGGTGCAGTACGTGCAAGCTGCGCTGGACGCCGGGATGGCCGTCGATGAGTTCGCGCCACGGTTGTCGTTCTTTTTCGTCTCCCGTACCACACTTCTGGAGGAAGTTGCGAAGTTCCGGGCCGCCCGGCGGATCTGGGCTCGCCTGATGGCCCAGCGCTTCGGCGCCCGGAATCCGAAATCGCTGATGTTGCGATTCCACGCCCAGACCGCCGGGGTGCAGCTGACCGCGCAGCAGCCCGAGGTGAACGTGGTGCGGGTCACCGCGCAAGCGATCGCCGCCATTTTCGGCGGCGCCCAGTCGCTGCACACCAATGCCTACGACGAGGCCATCGCGTTGCCCACCGAGAAGGCTGCCCGGTTGGCTCTGCGAACCCAGCAGGTGCTGGCGCACGAGACCGATCTGACCGCCACCGTGGATCCCTTCGCCGGTTCCTATGCGATCGAAGCGATGACCGATGAGCTGGAATCCGGCGTGGTCACCCTGATGGACAAGGTGGACCAGCTCGGTGGCGCCGTGCAGGCCATCGAGGCGGGTTTCCAGAAGGCGGAGATCGAGCGGACCGCCTACCAGACCGCGGTGCAGATCGACTCCGGTGATCGGGTGGTGGTCGGGGTCAACCGTTACCGGCTTGACACCGAAGATCCTTACCAGCCGCTGCGGGTGGATCCGGCGATCGAGGACCGGGCTCGGGAGCGGCTCGCGATGCTGCGCTCGTCGCGATCCCCCGTCGCGGTTGGACGTGCCCTGGATGAGTTGCGGCGGGCCGCCAAGGACCCCGATAGCAACGTGCTCTACCCGATGAAACGGGCGCTCGCCGCGCGCGCCACGGTCGGAGAGGTATGCCACGCGCTGCGCGATGTGTGGGGCAGCTACGTGCCGTCAGAGTCTTTCTGACGGCCTTTCAAGGACCTTCTAAACCCATAAGTGAGCCCGGCTTGCTGACGTCGCACAAACAACACTTGTTAGCTTCCAGATGGATCACCTTTGATTGATTGACCATAATGTGGCGTACGGCATACGGTCGAACTGTGCGGAGAATTCTTCGGCCCGCCACGGATGGTCGGCAGATTGAACGGATCACTACCATGTCGAGTGCGCGGGAGGCATGGTCGGCCTCCGTTTCGACTGCCTGCGCGCCAATGCCCGAGGCGCCGAGTACGTTGGTCAACAGCAGCATGTCGACGCCGCCCGCGCCCCGAGGAGGTGCGATCGAGATCGGGTGCGCAGGGTTGGCGCCACTCGCCTGACCCGTGAACCGCGCCATGTTGTGGCCGAGTTCGATGCCGGTGGTGCGGGGTGGACTGGACAGCTCCGGTTGTGAACTTGGGGCTAATAGGGCGGTTGGTTGCGGTACGTCCCGGCACGGCGGGCGGCGTGGGGTAGCTGTGTCGGGCAGAATCAGGGGATGAGTACCGCGGCAGCCAACCCCGCTGTCGCCGTGGCGCGGACTGGGGACGCGCTGCGAGCATCGCGGCGCGGCACCGACACCGAGCACCGCGGTACCGGCAAGGTCGCCGTTCCGGTGGCAGCGGATCGCTTGGAGATCGAGCGCCTCGTGGCAGCTGCGGATCCGGCGCGCAACGTCATCGCGGTGGCCACCGAAACACCGGATATGACGATCAAGTTGATCGGGGCGTCCGTCGAAGAAGCCGGTACGGGTGAGTGCTGCTCCTGCAGAGAGGGGTATTCGACGACGTGACGATCACCGTTAACTCGTCAACGCGGTATGACCTGCGGGCTGACGTGAGCGCCGCTTGCACCAACGGCGCGCGTGCGCTGGCACCGACCGGATTGGCGGCGGCCACCGGCGACGCCGGAGGTGGGGCGTGACGCTGTTACATTCCAGCACACTGCCTCCCGCTGAGGCGCCGCTGGACATCGCGGCCGGTCGGGGGCCGTCCTGGCTCGATGAGTGGCTGTCGAAGCACGGGACCGACCTGGTCGCCTGGCGCAGGCATCTGCATGCCCACCCAGAGCTCGCCTACGCCGAGCACGCCACCACAGCTCTGATCGCCGAGTGCCTCACCAGTGCTGGCCTGCAACCTGTCCGGCTGCCCGACGGCACCGGGCTGATCTGCGACATCGGTGCCGGTTCGCGGCGCGTTGCGCTGCGCGCTGACATCGATGCACTCCCTCTGGTAGAAGCCACCGGGCTGGAGTTCGCCTCCACTGTGCATGGGGTGATGCACGCCTGCGGGCATGACGCGCACACCGCCATCCTGCTCGGTGCCGCGTTAGCGTTAGCGTCAGCTCCAGCGCTGCCCGGCCAGATCCGGGTGATCTTCCAACCGGCTGAGGAAGTGATGCCTGGCGGGGCGCTGGATGTGCTCGCCACTGGCACTCTGTCCGATGTAGACCGCATCTTCGCGCTGCACTGCGCGCCCCGGTTGCCCGTTGGCCAGGTCGGCACCCGGGTTGGTCCGATGACGTCAGCTTCCGATCTGCTGGAGTTGCGGCTGTCCTCGCCCGGCGGGCATACCTCGCGGCCGCACCTCACCGCCGACCTGGTGCACGCCCTCGGCATCGTGATCACCGGGCTGCCTTCGTTGCTGTCCCGGCGGGTCGATCCCCGCTCGGGCACCCTCCTGGTGTGGGGGGCAGTGCAGGCAGGTCAGGCCGCCAACACGGTTCCCCAGGAGGGGCTGGTTCGCGGCACTCTCCGCACGGGCGACCGGGGAATCTGGGCGGATCTGGCACCACTGGTCCGCGAGCTAGTCAGTGCCCTGCTCGCGCCCACCGGGGTGGGCTTTGATCTGCGCCATGTCCGCGGCGTGCCGCCCGTGGTCAACGAGCCGGTCAGCACCGGGCTGCTGCGCGATGGTATCGCCGCGGCATTGGGCGAGGACGCCGTCGTGGGTACTGAGCAGTCTGCTGGTGCGGAGGATTTCGCCTGGTACCTGGAGCACGTACCAGGATCCATGTGCCGTCTCGGTGTCTGGTCAGGTGAATACCCTCAGCACGACATCCATCAACCCACCTTCGATCTCGACGAGCGCGCACTCCCGCTCGGCGTGCGGGTCATGGTGCACACCGCTCTAGCTGCCCTAACCTGACCCCTCCCGCGTGTCGCGCGCCTGTGTCTTGCGTGTCGCGCCCTCGTGCTCCATGTGTCGCGCCTCTGCGCCCCGCGTGTCGCGCGACCACGGCACGCCGCGCGACATCCGTCCCGATCCCTCCGGTGAAAGTTGTCCACAACGGGTCTGGTTGTCCACAGCTGCCCGATCCAACGCTCGCATCGATTGGCGCAGCTGAGCAAGGCTCGGGCCATGCTCAGCCTCCCCGAAGAATGTCGCGGCCCATGGACCTACCCGCAGCTACGCGATGCCATTGGACGGCGCAGCGTGGACCGGCTGCGGGCCGACGGCCGGATCCGGCAAATCTGGGGAGTACTGGTCCGGCGGGACGGCCTGCTGGATCCTGACACCCGAGCGGCCGCAGCGCTGCTCGTGGCTGGACCCAAAGCAGCGCTGACTGGTCTCACCGCGGCCTGGTTGCAAGGTTGCCCGGCGGCAGCCACGCCTGCCGTGCATGTGGCGGTGCCCTATTCGAGTTCTCTGCGAACCCAGGAAGGCCTGGTTGTTCACCAGGGGCGCAGCCTGCTCAATGAGGTGATCGAGGTGCGCAAATTACGCACCGTGACGCTGGCCGTGGCCGTCACCGAATTGCTCTGCACCGATGTGGCCAGGCGGGCTCTCGCTGTCGCGGATCAAGTATGCGCACAACTAGGCGAGGGGGAGCGGTCGGCGTTTCGCCGGCGGATCGCTGATCGGCTGGCCACCCGGGCTGACCGCCGCGGTACTGCCCGCGCAGGCATGCTGCTTCGTCTGGTCACCGGGCGGCCCGAGTCACCGCCGGAGAGCTGGTTGAAGCTGCTCGTTGTTGACGGAGGATTTCCGATCCCGACGGAGCAGTTCGCAGTTGTCGACGCGCTGGGCTGCGTACGGTATGTGCTGGATCTGTCCTGGCCCGAGTTGCGCATAGCGCTGGAGTACGACGGTTACGAGTCGCACGAATACCGGCTGGACCGCGATGGCCGCCGCGATCTTGATCTGGAACGGCGTGGCTGGATCACGATCAGGGCCACCGCGGCCGACCTCGCTGAACCCGGTGGGTTGCTCGCCAGGCTCGATGACGCCTTTCAGATCAGGGGAGCAGGCCACTACCGGGCAGTATCGGGAGAGCAACGCCCATGCAGACGGCGCGCGTGAGCACACGACACACCCGGCGCGGGGGGAGGGGACGGGAGAGGAGGGGAGCAACGATCAGGGGCCGATGCCCGAGCAGGGGCGAGCGCGCAATTCGGCGACGTAGTCCTCGGGAGCACCGGCGGCCTCGGCAGCGTCAGCGATGACGCCGAGATATCGCGCCGAGGGCAACCCGCCCTCATAGGCGTCGAGAACGTAGAGCCAGGCAAGCGCCGAGCCGTCTAGCGTGTGCACCCGCAGTTTCAGCTTTTTGTGCAGCCCGAAATCCCCACCCTCCCAGCGATCGAGCAGCTTTTCGTCCTCCGGGGTCACGTCGTAGATCACGACGAACACCTGGGATTCGGGGTCTTCAACAACGGTGGCCAGCGCACCTTCCCAGAGGAGGTCTTCACCACCGAAGGTCAGCCGCCACCCGATTAACCAGCCTGTCATCGCCATCGGCGAGTGCGGCGCGCGTTGCGCCATTTGGGCGGGATCCATGTTCGACCCGTAGGCGGCGTAGAGCGGCACGCGCGATAGCGTAGTCGCCACATGAGATGTCCCGCCGTTCCCGCCACCACCGTCGGCTACGCCCTGTATACGGGCTGCGCACTGAGTGTGCTTGCTGCCGCGCAACCTCATGCGTGCCCGTGCGTCTTTTTGGGTAGATGGCTGGCATGAGGAGGTTGCGATGCGGATCGTCACCTGCGGGCTAATCGCTGGTGCGGCTCTTCTGGGCCCAGCGCCCGTGGCCATGGCCGATGCACCGATTAGCACTCCGAATGCGGACAGCCAAGCTGCGCCGCAAACCGAAGTCAGTTTGCTTGCCGTGTCGCTCACTGTGGGCGGCGCGATCGCCACCGCTGGCTCCGGGATGGCGCTGGTACTCAATCGCCGCCGGGCGGTCAGTCGTCAACCCAGCCAAGTGTCCGGATGACCGCCTTGCGCCACTGAGCGTAAAGCTGCTCTCGCCGCGGCTGATCCATCTCCGGATCCCACTGCCGGTCGGCTGACCAGTTATTGTGGATTTCCTCTACGCCAGACCACACACCCACAGCTAGGCCGGCAGCGTAAGCAGCGCCCAGCGCGGTGGTCTCACTGACCACGGGGCGGATCACTGGGACTCCCAAGATATCGGCCTGGAACTGCATCAGCAGTTCGTTGCGCACCATCCCGCCGTCTACCTTCAAAGCAGCCAGCTCGGTCCCCGAGTCAGCGTTCATCGCGTCGAGAACCTCGCGGGTTTGGAATGCGGTAGCTTCCAGCACCGCTCGCGCCAGATGGCCCCGGTTGACGTAACGCGTCAGGCCGACGATGGCTCCCCGAGCGTCAGAGCGCCAATGCGGGGCGAACAGTCCGGAGAAGGCAGGCACGAAGTAAGCGCCACCGTTGTCCTCGACAGAACCGGCAAGCCGCTCGATGTCATCAGACGAAGAGATCATGCCCAGGTTGTCACGCAACCACTGCACCAGCGCGCCCGTGACGGCAATGGAGCCCTCCAGCGCGTACACGGCATCCTGCGCACCGAGCTGGTAGCAGACTGTGGTGAGCAGGCCGTGGCCGCTGGGCACCGGCTTGGTCCCGGTGTTGAGAAGCATGAAATTACCGGTGCCGTAGGTGTTCTTGGCATCTCCGGCGGACAGGCAGGCCTGCCCGAACGTGGCAGCTTGCTGGTCACCGAGAATGCCGCCGATCGGCACCCCGGCCAGTACCGCCGGTTCCCGCACCGAGCCATACACCTGAGATGACGGGCAGATGCTCCCCAGCATGGACACCGGGACACCCATCTCCTCGGCGATGTCGCCGTCCCAGCACAGCTGGTGCAGGTCCATCAGCAGGGTGCGCGAGGCATTGGTGACATCGGTGACATGCAGCCCGCCGGTCATGTTCCACAGCAGCCAGCTGTCGATGGTGCCGAAGCAGAGTTCACCGCGGCGCGCTCGCTGCCGGACACCATCGACATGGTCGAGAATCCACCGGATCTTGGGGCCGGAGAAGTACGTGGACAGCGGCAACCCGGTACGCGCCTGATACCGGCTTGCACCCGTCGAGCCGCCCAGCTCCGCGCATAACCGATCGGTGCGGGTGTCCTGCCAGACGATCGCGTTGTACACCGGCTCGCCGCTGTGCCGGTCCCACACCACGGCGGTCTCCCGCTGGTTGGTGATACCGACTGCGGCGATGTCGCCAGCTGTCAAACCCGCCGCGGCCAGCGCCCCAGACGCCACCTGCTGGGTGTTCGCCCAAATCTCCAAGGGATCGTGTTCCACCCACCCGGCGGCGGGAAAGTGCTGCTGGTGTCCGCGCTGCTCAGCACTGACCACCCGGCCCGCATGATCGAATACCATGCAGCGGGTAGACGTAGTGCCTTGATCGATCGCGGCGACGTACCGGCTCATTGCTGTTAGACGCTAGCGTCCCCACACTCGGGTTGGGACGCTAGCGTCCCCACACTCGGGTTGCCGATCAGGACAATTGGGCAGTTAGTAGCTATGGACCTCCGACTGCTCCAGCGGGCGCCCACGCGGACACTGCGTGGCCGGACTTCGGTGGTGCTTATCGCCACAGCTTTCGCAATCGCCATGCTGGGCACCACGTTGCCGACACCGCTATATCCGCTGTACGAGAGAACTTTCGGCTTCGGCGAGCTGATCACCACCGTGGTGTTCGCCGCGTACGCGGTCGGGGTCATCGCCGCTTTACTGATGTTCGGACATTGGTCAGATCAGCTGGGTCGGCGACCGATGCTGCAGGTGGGGTTGGTGTTGTCCGGTCTTTCCGCCGTTGTGTTCCTGCTGGCCGGGTCACTCGGCTGGCTATTTGTCGGGCGGGTGCTATCCGGCCTGTCGGCCGGAATCTTCACTGGCACCGCGACCGCCACGATCGTGGATCTGGCTCCAGAGGAGGGCAAGTCACAGGCGAGCTTGATCGCGGCCGCAGTGAACATGGGAGGCCTCGGCGCAGGACCGCTGCTGGCCGGTGTCCTGGCGCAATACGCACCGCAGCCGCTGGCCTTGTGCTTCCTCGTTGATCTGATTCTCGTCGCGCTGGCAGTCCTTGGGGTGTACATCGTCGACGAACCGGTGCGGCGGACCGGTACCGTCCGGCTACGACCGCAGAAAATCAGTGTGCCGAGCGAGATCCGAGGCGTGTTCACCCGGGCCGCGGTCGCCGGATTCGCCGGCTTCGCGGTGATGGGACTGTTCACCGCGGTGTCCCCGGCGTTCCTTGGCACGGTATTGCACGACACCAGTCATGCGGTCACCGGCGCAGTGGTGCTTTCGGTATTCCTCGCCTCGACGATCGGCCAGTCGCTGTCCATGGTCCTCGGCGAGCGGCGCGCCTTGACACTCGGGTGTGCCGGCTTGATCGGGGGGATGATCCTCGTCGGCGCCAGTCTGCTGGTCCGTTCCCTGGCAGTACTCATCGTCGGAGCGGTCATTGCCGGACTGGGCCAGGGTATGAGTTTCCGCGCCGGCCTCGGTGCGGTGACTCGAGCTAGCCCACCGGACAAGCGCGGCGAGATCACCTCGACCTACTTCGTCATGCTCTACGTGGGGATCGCGATCCCGGTCATCGGTGAAGGCGTCGCGGCAGCGGCCTTGGGTCTGACCGTCTCCGGCGTGGTCTTCGCTGCACTCGTCGCGATACTCGCCGCAACTGTGTTGTTGCTCCTCAGACGGGCTCAACCACCCAGCGGGTAGCACCTCGTCGGCCAGCGCTCGTGGCACCACGCGGGAGACCAACCGCGGTAGCGTGCAGCAGGCGATCGCCACAACGTAGGGGGTATGACCGGTGCGGCAGGCCAAGCGTGAGCACCTGCAGCCTTTGGACCCCATCCCGGGGCAGCTGTGTCCGGCGCAACGCGCGTCGGACTGGCAGCGGCTGGCCGGTGAGCAGTTTGACGTGGTCGTCATCGGCGGTGGTGTGGTGGGTTGCGGTGCAGCCTTGGACGCCGCCACCCGCGGTCTCAAGGTGGCGCTGGTCGAAGCCCGGGACATTGCCTCCGGCACGTCCAGCAGGTCGTCCAAGCTGTTCCACGGTGGCCTGCGCTATCTGGAGCAGCTGGAGTTCGGCCTGGTTCGCGAGGCTCTACACGAGCGCGAGTTGATGCTCACCCGGCTGGCACCGCACCTGGTCAAACCGGTGAGCTTCTTGTACCCGCTGGCGCACCGGATCTGGGAGCGGCCCTACATAGCCGCCGGGCTGGCGCTGTACGACACCTTGGGTGGTGCACGATCAGTGCCCGGTCAGCGGCATCTCACCCGGGCGGGAGCATTGCGGTTGGCGCCGGCGTTGCGCCGCCACCATCTCGTCGGCGGGGTGCATTACTACGACGCGATCACCGACGACGCCCGGCACACCATGACGGTGGCCCGGACCGCCGCGTACTACGGCGCGGTGGTGCGCAGCTCCAGCCAGGTCATTGGCTTCCGGCGAGAGGCGGATCGGATTTGCGGAGTCCGCGTGCGGGATTGTGAGACTGGTGCGGAAACCGACGTCGACGCGCACGTGGTGCTCAACTGCACCGGTGTGTGGACCGATGAGATCCAGCGGTTGTCGGGTGGGCGGGGGAGGTTCCGGATCCGCGCTTCCAAAGGCGTGCACATCGTGGTTCCCCGGGACCGCATCGTGTCGGAGAGCGGGTTGATCCTGCGCACCGCGACGTCGGTGTTGTTCGTCATCCCGTGGCGTAACCATTGGATCATCGGCACCACCGACACCGAGTGGAAACTCGACCTGGCGCATCCCGCAGCGACTCGCGCGGACATTGACTACCTGCTGGACACGGTCAACTCAGTGCTAGCTACCCCGCTCAACGACGATGACATCGAAGGCGTGTACGCCGGCTTGCGGCCCCTGCTGGCAGGGGAAAGCGAGGAGACGTCGCGGCTGTCCCGGGAACACGCCGTCGCCCGGGTGGCGCCCGGTCTCGTGGCCATTGCGGGCGGTAAGTACACCACCTACCGGGTGATGGCTGCTGACGCAGTGGATGCGGCCGTGCCCGACTTGCCAGGCCGGGTCGCGCCTTCCATCACCGACAAGGTGCCGCTTCTCGGCGCGGACGGTTACTACGCGCTGGTGAATCAGGCCGACACGCTGGCCGCTCGGTACGGGTTGCACCCCTACCGGCTACGGCACCTGCTGGATCGCTACGGCTCGGCGGTGCACCAAGTGTTGGCGCTGGCCGCCAACCGTCCCGATCTGCTGTCGCCCCTGCCGGAGGCGCCGGATTACCTCCGTGTCGAGGTGGTGCACGCGGCCAGCCACGAGGGGGCCTTGCATCTGGAGGACGTGTTGACCCGGCGTACCCGGATCTCCATCGAATACGCGCACCGAGGCGAGGCCTGCGCCACCGAGGCCGCCAACCTGATGGGGGAGGTGCTGAACTGGTCGGGTGCTGTGCGGGACCGGGAGGTGCAGCTCTACCTGGCCCGGGTGGCCGCCGAGCGGGAATCGCAGCGTGAGCCCGACGATTCCACCGCTGACGCTCGCCGCGCCGCCGCGCCCGACCCGCGGCCGCAACTGCTCGCCGCAGTCAGTTGACCTCCCTT
>JAJPIR010000027.1 GCA_021324675.1 Actinomycetota bacterium | reverse complement strand
TCCACCCTGGGGAGGATGTCTTCGCGGCCGTGGCCTTCCAGGGCGATGAGGACCCGATCGTGGCCGGTCCAGGATGCGAGCACCTGACCCACGGCGCTGAGCAGGACATCGTTGATCTGGGTGCGGTACACGCCGGGCACCCGGTACAACAGCGCATCGGTGTCATCCCGGCTCAATCCTGCTACCACAGTCTGGGCCGAGCCGGCCGTGTTCATGCCAGTTCGGCTCACCGGCAACTGAGTGGTCGTACCGTGTGCCAGCACCTCTCGGGATAACGCAGACCAATATCCCAAATCATCATCGAGGCCGCCGGTTTGGACATAGTCCGCCCATCGGTGTGCCCACTGGGTGTAGGCGGTGCTGACCGGTTCCAGCTCAACTCGCTGTCCACTGCGTGCCTGGCAGTAAGCGGTTTCCAGGTCCTCGAGCAGGATGCGCCAGGACACCCCGTCAACCACCAGATGATGGATCGCAATAAACAACCACGGCCGCTGACCCGGCCCGAAATCAAACAACACCACGCGCAACACCGGGCCATCGGTGATGTCCAGACCGGACGCGGCGGCCAAAGCCGCCCGCTCCACCGCCGGCCGCCGCTCGTCCGGCGGCACATCCTCGAGCGCACGACGCTCGAGCACCGGGCTGCTGGCGGGCGCGATGTCCTGATACCACTCACCCTCAACACGCCTGAATCGCGTCCGCAATGCGGGGTGATGTGCCACCAGCGCGTCCACCGCTGCTGATAAAGCGGCCTGATCGAGGTCCTCGGCGAGTTCCGTCTCAAACGACTGGTTGAAATGCGCTAACGGACCGTAGGTGGTGAGGAACCAGTGTTGGATCGGGGTCAGCGGTGCCGGTCCGGTGATTACCTCGTCATCAATCGATGTGGAATCGGGCGTGATTCCGGCGGCGAGTGCGGCCACCGTCTGGGCGAAGAAGACGTCTCTGGTGGTCACTGGCAGGCCCGCTGCCCGGGCCCGGGACACCACCTGGATGCTCAGGATCGAGTCCCCACCCAGCCCGAAGAAATTATCCTCCACCCCGACTCGGTCTACTCCTAGCACCTGTTGCCAGATGTCAGCGAGAACCCGCTCGGTATCGGTGCGGGGTGCCACATATCCGGTCACCGGTGCGCTGGATTGATCCGGCGCGGGCAGGGCTTTGCGGTCCAGTTTCCCGGTGGGGCCCAGCGGTAGTTCGTCGAGGGTGACAAACAGGGCGGGCACCATATAGTCGGGCAGGGTCTGGCCCAGATAAGCCCGCAGTTCCGCAGTCGACGGGGCGTCTTGGCCGGCCGGGACCAGGTAGGCGATGAGGCGTTTGGTGCCCGGCTGGTCCTCGCGGGCCACCACCACGACCTCGCTGATCTCAGGGTGGCTGGCCAGTGCGGCTTCGATTTCGCCCAGTTCGATGCGGAAGCCCCGGATTTTGACCTGATCATCGACCCGACCCAGGTAGTCCAGCTGCCCTTCGGGCGTCCAGCGCACCACATCCCCCGTGCGATACATCCGCTGCCCGGGCGCCCCGAAGGGGTTGGCGACAAACCGGGATGCGGTCAGCCCCGGGCGCCGCAGATAACCCTGGGCCAGCCCGGCGCCGGCCAGATACAGCTCCCCGATCACCCCGACCGGCACCGGCCGCAACCGGGAATCCAGCACGTAGACCTGCATGTTGGTAATCGGGGCCCCGATCGGCGGCGCCTGCTCGATGGGGGTGTCGCCGTCGTGATACCAAGCGGTGGCATACACCGTGGCCTCAGTCGGGCCATAAATGTTGGCCAAACGCCGGCACGACGTCGCCGCCTGGATCTCCCGGGCCACCCGCGCCGGCAGCGCCTCCCCCGCCAGCACCACGGTCTCGGCCCGCACGGTGCCCCCACCATGGGCCAACCCCGACGCCAACGCCGTGGGCACCCCGCTGACCAGACTTGCCACCCGATGCCCGGATTCGCCCAAGGCCAGCACGTCGCGGACCAGCTCGATACTGCCCCCGGCCAGCAGCGGGCAGACGATCTCGAACACCGACACGTCAAAAGTCAGCGACGTCGAAGCCAGCACCCGTGACAACCCCGCATGACCAAACTCCCCCACTGCCCACCCGGCGAGATCGACCACACTGTGATGCGCGACCACGACCGCCTTCGGGATACCAGTGGACCCCGACGTATAAATCGCATACGCAGAATTCGCTGGGGACAGTGATCTGGTCCTATCGGCGTCAATGACGTCATCGCCCGGATAACGGCTGACCTCGTCAACAACCCGGGAATCGTCGAGCACCAACCGTGTTACCTCAGCGGGTAGGCACCCAGAAGTCTCTTGGGTGGTCAGTACCAGCGCGGGCTGAGCGTCAGCGCAGATGAACTCGATCCGCGCTGAGGGATGTTTCGGGTCAATCGGGAGGTACGCGGCACCCGTCTTGGTCACCGCCAGCAACGCCACGACCATCTCCACCGACCGTGGCAAAGCCAATCCGACAAACTGCTCCGGACCCGCCCCCCGCCCTATGAGCAATCGCGCCAGCCGGTTGGACCGCTCATCCAGTTCGGCGTAGGACAGTTCGTCGTCCCCGGCCACTACCGCCACCGCATCTGGCGTGCGCCTCACCTGGGCGGCGAACAACTCCGGCACCGTCGCCGCCGGAATCTCACGATGCGTGTCGTTCCACCGGACGAGCAACTGCTCTCGCTCCTCGGTGGTCAGCACCGGAAGCCGGTCAACCAACTGCTCGGGATCGGCGGTGATCCCGCCCAACAACACCAGCAGATGCCGGGCCATCCGCTCAACCGTTGACGCATCAAACAGGCGGGGGTCGTAGGCCAGACGTAGGCCTAGGTGCTGCCCGAGGAATGCTTGCAAGGTGAGGGCGAAGTTGGTGGTTTCCCGGAGATGAGCCTGCCGGATACGCAAACCAGATCCCGTGACCGCAGCGGAATCGAAGGGGTAGTTCTCGAACACCATCATGGTGTCGAATAAGGCGTCACCGGGCGGAAGGTCGCTGTAGGTCTGGATCTGGGCCAGGGACAGGTAATCGAATCGGCGAGACTCGATCTGCGCATTCTGCAGTCCTTGTAGCCAGGACACCACGTCCTGGGTTTCGTCGATCCGCGTCCGGGTCGGCACGGTGTTGATGAACATGCCGATCATCGATTCCACCCCGGCCAATTCCGCCGGGCGCCCCGAGACGGTGGTGCCGAAGACCACATCGGGTTGGCCGCTGTAGCGGGAAAGCAATACGCCCCAAACACCCTGCACGATGGTGTTCACCGTCAGACCGTGGCGTTTGGCGACCCGTTGCAACCGGGCGGTGTCCCGCTCACCGAGCTCGACGTCGATCGCCTCCGAGGACTCCGCCTGATGCGCCCGCTGTGGTGAGCGGTCATAGGGCAGGGCAGTGCGGGCATCGAACCCGCCCAGTACCCCACGCCAGTGCGCCTCGGCCTGGGCAGTGTCCTGCTCGGAAAGCCAGTGCACGTAGTCGCGGAACGGCCGCCGCGACACCAATTGGGGTGCCCGACTTTGGGTGATCGCCGCGTACTGCTCGCAGACCTCGGCGAAGACCGCGCCAAGGCTCCAGCCATCAACAATGACGTGGTGATATGTCCAGACCACCACGACCTCGTCCCCGGGCAAGCGCGCGATGACCAGCCGCGCCAACGGCGCCGCACTCAGGTCGATCTCGGTGCGCTCGGCGGTGCTGATCCGGACCAGTTCCTGCTGTTGCTCGTGCTCTGGCAGGTCGCGCCAGTCGTGGTAGGTGATTGGCAGGCTGCGCTGGCGGTACACGATCTGCACCGGCTCATCGATCCCCTCCCAGGCGATCGCGCT
>JAJPIR010000204.1 GCA_021324675.1 Actinomycetota bacterium | reverse complement strand
GCCTGGGGCGGTGCGGCCGGAGCCTGGGGCGGTGCGGCCGGGGCCTGGGGCGGTGCGGCCGGAGCCTCAGTACCCCCAGCCAGGGCCGTGCCCGACGACCACAGCGCACGACCGTCTGAGGTGTAAATGACCAGGTTACGGTCGTCCTGCAGGACGAGCGTGACATTCTCGCCGCTGGTGTGGGAGGCCCAGACTGGGGCGGGTGCATCTTTGTGGAACCATCTTTCCTGCTCCTTCGTGTAGAGCACCAGGTTGCCGTCATCTTGCAAGCTGGCACGGACCGCGCCCTTGCCCTGGGTCCTGGTCGCCCAGACCGGAGTGTTCGACTCCGTGTAGAGCACCAGGTTGCCGTCGCCCTGCATGACCAGGGTGTACTTGCCATTGCGAGAGGTGAGTTTCTGGTCGATTCCCAGGCTTTCTCCGGCCCTCAACACATCCACGTCGTCGCCATCCTTCCGGAGTGCTCGCTCCCCGCGGCGAAGCACCGTGTCCGTGCTCCGGCCGGGCTCTCCACTGCCTTAAAGCGTAGGACCCGAGCTGCAAGCGCGCCCTCCGGACAGGGACATCGAGGTTCTCAGTGCATGCCATTTCCAGGCTCGGTTGAGGACCAGGGCCGCCAGCCGATCCTGTGGGGCCGAGCGTGACGTGTTGCAGAGCGCGCCACCGCTGCTCGACCGAAGGTCAGTCGCGTCAGCAACGCCGCATGGTGAAGCCGGGTGGATGTCATCAGAAATCTATGGTGGTGTGGCGACTGCATGGGTCCCGGCACCGCGTGCAGCTGCGAGTCTCATCGACGTACTCACGCTGTAGTGCACAGCGGCACGAAGGGCAGGCCGCCATCCCTTTCGCTTTTTCCGTCGAACTTCGCTGAGCTTGGCACCCAGACAAATGCCGCCATCGCGGGAGGCTGATGATCAGCAAGGTGGCTCTGTTGTGATTACCTACCAAAACAAGTACTTTTTCGTGATTGCCGAGGGGGCGTCATGGCCCGTCATTGACTATCGCAACGCAGGACGGGCTTGTCAGCTATGGTTTTTCCGCAGAGTATGACACCGAATCGGGTTGGCGAGTGTATTTTTTTGAATCTTTTTGCCGTGACGGTGATGATGACCTTCGTCCGCCCTGATCAGGCTGTTGATCACAATGGGCGCTGTTACGTAGATCGACCCCCCAGGCTAGACAATCCGGGGGGACCAGACTGGTCGCTTCGGCGGGTCATCCCGTGTGTCGCGCCAATGTGCCTGTGATCAGGGTGGCCAGGGTGTCCTCGAGGGCGGTGGGTAGGTCTAGGCGGAGATCGGCCAGGGTGGGGTCGCACTGGTAGGCGGCGCGTGTGCTGGCCGAGGGCCGGGCGTGGGTCCGTAGTGCGCCGGCGATGATCATGGCCATCAGGCACACCGTCCAGGCGCTGTCGCCGAGTTCGGGCACATGTTGGCGGACGAGTTCGGCCAGAGTAACGAGGCTGTCGCGGGCGGACCGCTTGTAGCGCACGACGACCTCGACGGACACGTTGTGCTCCAGGACACCGGCTTGTGCGCTGACCAGGTCACACAGCAGGGTGTGGCGCGCCAGGGTGCGGCTGAAGACGGCGGCGAGGTGGTCGCCGCGCTGCCTAGCCGGGTGCCGGGGGTCGATCGCGGCGGAAAGCTCTTCTGACAGTTCGGCCACCCAGTGGCGGAAGTCACGGTCCAACAGCTCGAGGAGCACCTCCTCCCGGGATTCGAAGTAGCGCAGCACGTTGGACTTGGCCAGGCCGACCCGGCGGCTGAGCTCGTTGAGGCTCATCTCGGCCACCGGCATCTCGTCGAGCATTGCCGCGGCCGTGTCCAGGATCGCGCTGCGCCGGATCTGCCGCTGTTCCTCAGTGCGCGCCCGCTGGAATGTCACGCTGTCATGGTACAGACCGGCGGTCTCTTGACAGGAGACCACCGGTCTATTAATGTCGTGAATCAAGAGACCAACGGTCTGTAACACGGCCGAAATCACGACAGGGAAAAGCCATGAGCTCCAAGTGGACCGAGCGCGACATCCCCGGGCAGAACGACCGAGTGGCGGTCGTCACCGGCGCCAATAGTGGTTTGGGATTTGAGACCGCTCGGATCCTCGCGGTCCGCGGGGCCTCGGTGGTGCTAGCCGTGCGCGACGTCGAGAAGGGCAAGCAAGCGGCGGCCAGCATCGCGCAGAGTGCACCGGGTGCCGACCTTGCGATCCAGCAGCTCGACTTGACGTCACTGGAGTCGGTCCGCGCGGCTGCGGCCGAGTTGCGCGCCAGACACCCAAAGATCGATCTGCTGATCAACAACGCCGGCGTGATGTACACCCCCCGGCGAACCACCCGCGACGGGTTCGAGCTGCAATTCGGCACCAACCACCTCGGGCATTTCGCGCTCACCGGGCTGCTGATCGACCTGCTGCTACCGGTGCCCGGCTCCCGGGTTGTCACGGTGAGCAGCACCGGCCACCGGATCCGGGCCCGGATCCATTTCGACGACCTGCACTGGGCGCGGTCCTACGACCGGGTAGCCGCCTACGGGCAGTCCAAGCTCGCCAATCTGATGTTCACCTATGAGCTGCAGCGCCGGCTTGCCGCCTGCGGCACCACCATCGCCGTCGCCGCGCACCCCGGCTTCGCTGACACCAACCTCATCCGCAACTCCCCCGCTGCCATCCGCCTGCTCGCCCCCGCAGTCGCACCCTTGATCGCCCAGACCCCAGCCATCGGCGCACTCCCCACACTGCGGGCCGCCACCGACCCCGCCGTGCTCGGCGGCCAGTACTACGGCCCCG
>JAJPIR010000061.1 GCA_021324675.1 Actinomycetota bacterium | reverse complement strand
TCGGTCCGGCACACCCCGCAGGCGAGCACTCGCACGAGCAGTTCGTCGGCAGCGGGCCGGGGCGGCGGTTCCGTTACCCGGCGCAGTGGATGTGTCTGCATCGGTCCGGGTTGCCGCACCCGCCAGGCCCGCGTGACTTCGGCAGTCATGTCATCACCGTCTCAGCACGCAGCCGCAACGGATCATGAATCTCAACCTCATCAATACTTGCGACGGCTTAGTACCAGTCTGCTATCTCCACCGGTTTATGGATGAGCCTGTACCGTAGATCACCGGCCGCAATTTCCCGATCCACGGGAGAAGCCCTAGTTCATGTGGTGCAGTATCCGGGCCGGAGGCGGCACGTGATCGACGTTGTGATCTGTGAACCAATCCGCACCCCAGTCGGCCGGTTCGGCGGGGTCTTCTCTGGGCTCAGCGCCGCTGATCTAGCCACGTCGGCACTGACGTCGCTGCTCGCCAGGACGGGCCTAGCCGAGGGCGATGTCGACGACGTCGTGCTCGGCCAGTGCTACCCCAGCGGTGAGGCCCCCGCGATTGGCCGTGTGGCTGCGCTCGACGCCGGACTCGGCACGTCGGTGCCCGGAATCCAGGTCGACCGCCGCTGCGGTTCGGGGCTGCAGGCGGTCCTTAACGCGGCGATGCAGGTAGGAACCGGCGCCGCGGGTCTGGTCGTGGCGGGCGGCGTGGAGTCGATGAGCCAGGCTGAGCACTACGCCCTCGGCCTGCGCCACGGAGCCTGTGGCGACATCCAGCTGGTAGACCGGCTCACCAGGGCCCGGGTCACAGTGGGCGGGAGGTCGCACCCGATCACCGGCGGCATGCTTGAGACCGCGGAAAACCTGCGTGCCCGCTACCGGATCAGCCGGGAGGAACAGGACCGGTTTGCGCTGCGCTCCCAGCAGGTCACCGCCGATGCGGTTACGAAGGGCTTGTTCGATGACGAGATCGTCGGTGTCGAGGTACCTGGACCGGCCGGTACATCGCCCGCTCTGGTCATCGCGGATGAGCAGCCTCGTCCCGGCACCACGCTCGATGCCCTAGCCAGGCTGCGCCCGATCCGAGCTGCTATCGATCCCGATGCGACGGTGACCGCCGGTAACTCCAGCGGCCAGAATGACGGCGCAGCCATGTGCGTGGTCACCACTCGCGACGTGGCCCAACGCCATGGTCTACGCCAGATGCTCCGGTTGCGATCATGGGCGGTCGCTGGCGTGGATCCCGAAGTGATGGGCATCGGTCCAGTGCCGGCTACCGCAGTCGCGTTAGCTCGTGCGGACCTCAGGCTGGCCGATATCGACTTGATTGAGCTGAATGAGGCATTTGCTGTGCAGGTCATCGCCTGCCTGCGGGAGTGGGGTTTCGGCGAACACGACTACGACCGGCTCAACGTCAACGGTTCCGGCATCTCACTGGGACATCCGGTTGGCGCCACCGGTGGTCGGATCCTGGCCACCCTGGCGCACGAGATGCACCGGCGCGGCAGCCGGTACGGGCTGGAGACAATGTGCATCGGTGGCGGTCAGGGCCTTGCCGCGATTTTCGAGGCCGTCTCGTGATCGTGGTGGGTCAGGGCCGGGGTGGTGCAGTGTGTGCGCTCGTGGACAGCGGGATGGGTGACCGCAGCGGGTGGTGGCACGCGGCTCGATGGCCCTGCACGCTGAACGGGAGCATAAGCGGTTCCTCTACGGCGCACTTGTCGCTGGCCCGCGGGCATCGAGTGCGGAACCGGCATCCCGACGGCGGGTTCATCGCCGATGGCAGCTCACCTCGGACGCCGGCTTTGGACTTGCGCCGTTCCCGTTGGGGATCAGCCAGTGGGATCGTATCGATCAAGCCCCGCGTGTAGGGATGCACCGGAGCCGTGTACACCTGCTCGGCTGGACCGATTTCCACCAGCTTGCCCAGGTACATCACGCCGATAGTGGTGGCCACATAGCGCACAACGGACAGGTCATGCGAGATGAACACATAGGTCAGCCGGTGCTCACGCTGCAGGTCCCGCATCAAGTTGAGGATTTGCGCCTGCACCGAAACATCCAGTGCGGACACTGGCTCATCGGCCACAATCAGTTTCGGTCGAAGCGCGAGCGCGCGGGCGAGCCCGATGCGTTGACGCTGCCCACCAGAGAATTCATGGGGGTACTGACGCAGCGCAGTGCGCGGTAATCCCACCTCGTCGAGCAGCCTGACCACAGCATTTTCTTGATCAACTGCAGATCCGCGGTGCTGGATAACCAGTGGTTCACGCAGGATTGAGCCCACACGCATACGAGGATCCAGTGAGGCGTAAGGGTCCTGGAACATCAGCTGGAAGTCTCCGCGATATTTACGCAGCTCCCGGTTAGATTTGCCGGTGATCTCGATGCCATCGAAAGTGATCGAGCCGGACGTCGGCGTGTCGGCGGCGACGAGCAACCTGCTGATGGTGCTTTTGCCGCAGCCAGATTCGCCGACAAGACCGAACGTCTCTTCGGCGCCGACGGTGAACGACACGTCCGCCACCGCGCTTATCGCACCGATTTTGCGTTGCAGCACACCGTTGGAAGTGACCGGGAACTCCCGGACCAGATTACGTACCTCCAGCAAAGGGGCAGCTGCTTGAGCGGTTGCGAGTGGGGTGGGCGGGTT
>JAJPIR010000193.1 GCA_021324675.1 Actinomycetota bacterium | reverse complement strand
CGATGGCTTGCCTCGTTAGCCCGTTCCCACTCAACCGAGAGCCGACGGCGACGCAGTTGCTGGCGCTCGTGCAGGCGACACCCTCAAGCACATTGTCCGTCCCCGCGGTCGGCGCCGCGACGAGCGACCAAGCGGTGCCGTCCCATGCCTCGACCAGCGCATGGCGGTCAGAAGAGCCGCCGTCGAGACTGTACGATCCAACCGCTAGGCACGCCTGCGGCGACGGGCAAGCCAGGGCATGTACCTCCGTGTCCTTACCCAGGGTCACGGGCTGGACGGACTGATGGGCTACAGCCGGTGCGCGGGTCGCCAGTGTGACGGCAGCGATAGCCACGCTGACAGCCAGCACCGCCGCACTCAGACCAAAGGCGATCCATCTGCGTGCTCTCATGGCACCTGGCTTCGGCGGCGCCGGCGGACGGGTCGGTAGCCGTCGCGAAGCCACCGGTGCACTGCTCGGGTACCAGACAAGTGAACTCCAGGATGCGAAAGACGGCTTGCCATGTCGTGTAGCGTAACGTGTAGGCTTGCTTATTATGCATTACATGCGCAGGCTTCGCCAGCTGCGGGCCGCCTGGAAGCGCTTGCTTCCGCTCGCGGGCGCTGCGCTCAGTTTGGCGGTGGCTGCCTGCAGCAGCGGGACGGCGATCACGTTGGGCCAAACTCAGAGCTCACCCTATGCCGTGTTTTCTGGCCACCTGCACCTCAGCGGTGAGATCGCCGTGGACGGCTGGTTTCAGGACGCGCTCACCGGGCGCCGGGAGACGTGCGCTCAGTACGTCGCCGGAGCAGTACCCGCAACGACCTTGTGGGTCGCGCCCACGCCCAACCAGGGGCAGCCGGTCAACGGACACGTGGTGACCTTGACCGCGGGAATCGCCGCAGCCGGCGGCGGGGGCTTCCACGGTCCTGCCACCTACCGCTCCCCCGAGGCAGCGGTCGACGTCCTCATCGTTGACAACTCGTCCTTCCTGGCTGGAGCCTCCAGCGATACCAGCATCACGGTCACTGCTAACGGGTCGGGCAGCATGCACTTCGCCGGCCTCCTCGACACCGACACCAACGCGGCCGAAGCCGGTTATGAAACATGGTCATGCGTCAGTCGCGCCACCCCCGAGGCGACCATGATGCCAGCTGCTGCGCCCTCGAATGCCTCTGCGACCGGCCCGGTGCTCACCGGGTCAGCCTCCGTCAATGGTGCCTACATTGACGGCGGAACCTTCACAACTCGGGCGCAAGTGCTGCTGGGGGGCACGCCGGCGCCAGCGCCGGCCGGCTACACATGTGGGGACTACGCGCGCGGATATCCACCCAGTAGCAGCGGCTCGCGCAGCTTTGTCGCACCCGCGCTCGACACTGGCGGTGCAAACGCGGTCGAGCTCAGCGTCGTCATGACCGCGGGTTATCGCGGCCCGGGCAGCTACTCCAGCACGCTGCAGCCACAGTTAACTGGCACCGCGTCCATCACCATTCCACCAGCGAGTGCACCGCAGTTCGACAGCTTCGCCTCTCGCTTCTACGGTGCGGTAGAGCTCACCGTGCTGCCTAACGGCTCGGGATCTGTGAAGATGATCAACTGGGGTAGCTCCGGCTCCGACAGCCGCATCTCCGGCAGCGCGAGCTGGGATTGCCGCTCCTAGGAACCTCGCCGCACGCGGCGACTGGTACTTGCAGCGCGTAAGGCCCGTGCAGCAATGTGATACCTTACACACTGTGCATCTGGCTGCTGCTTCGACGGGCGCTTGCGCGGATGGGCAAGTCAGGCGCCGCGTTATAGACCGACGACGGCGGTGGTGCAGACGGTTGAGGCCCTGCCTATCTACATACTGCCTTCTGGTAATGGACCAAGGATCGTCATGTGGAGGGCACCTGACTCATGGCGTTGGATAACACCTTTCCCGCGCTGCCCGTCTCGGCTGTGGGCCGTGAAGCAGAAGTGGTGCTGCGGTCGGCTTCGCCTGAGTTCCTGACCAATCATTGCTTCCGGAGCTACGCGTGGGCGGTGGCGATCGCCGACATTGAGCGCGTCTCATACGATCCGGAGTTGCTGTACATCGCGGCACTCTTGCACGACCTCGGATTGGTTCCGATGTATGACACCGGCCGCTGCTTCGAGGAAGACGGCGCTCAGGTCGCGGCCGAGTTGGCCGCCGAACGAGGCTGGCCTGCGATACGCTCAGAGGCCCTCGCCGAAGCCATACGTCGCCACACGGCCATCGACATATCCATCAAAGAGGGGCCCGAAGGTTATCTCCTCTGGCACGCCACCGGAGTCGATGTCACCGGTCACCGCTTGAGTGAGATCGACAGCGAAACCGTCGCTGCCGTGGTCGCCGCCTATCCGCGGCTGGACTTTGTTCCCGGATTCACTCACCTCATTGCGGACCAAGCGGCACGCAAGCAAGGCTGCTGGGCGAATCGGGCGATCGAGGGCGGCCTGGCGGATCGTATCGCGGCGGCGCCGTTCGAGTCAGCCAAATAGGCGCCTCAGTAGGGAGGCTGCGGATCGTATTGGATGCTCCGACGCACCTCTCGCGCCTTTTCGGCAGAGCCGAATCGGCCCACGAGGTGGAGCGCCATGTCGATGCCCGCCGAGACGCCTGCGGCGGTAATGACATCACCGGTGTCAACCCAGCGCTCGTCAGGCCGCGGTGTGATGTCACGGCCGAGCAAGGCGAGTTGGTCGATGACACTCCAGTGCGTGGTGGCCTCCTTGCCATCGAGCAGACCGGCATCGGCGTACACGAGCGCGCCGGTGCAGACACTGGTCATGAGCGTGCCCCGTTGGTGAAGTTCCCGCAGCCGTGCCCGAATGCTCTCGTCACCGAGTTGGACTCGTGTACCGCGGCCACCCGGGTAAATGAGCACGTCAACCGCGCTGATCTCATCCCAGCGGCGGTGGCTCAAAACGCGCATGCCCTTGGCACACACCACCACCTCATTGTCGCGCGCAACCAGGAAGACCTCCAGGTCACCGGGATAGAGGTGGCGCCACGCCGCGAGCACTTCCCAGGGGCCCACGAAGTCCAACTCCTCAACCCCATCAAAGAGGGCGATCGCGATTTCCATTTGCTCGGAGGATTGGTTCTCTGCTTCTGTCGTCGGTCGCGCGACGGTCCGATGCTATTCCATCCCACCGCAGGGCTTACCGGCGGAGCGACTGCACCGGCCGGTAACTGGCCATGTCGCTCTAAGCATATTACTATGGATTATCGAGAAATGGTGGCGCCGCTGGGGCGGTGCTCTGGGAGCGCGCACTTGAGGTGACTTTCCCACATGGATAAAAGCTTCGCCGAGGCGTTCGCGATTGAGTGGATAGCAGATTGGAACAAGCATGACGTCGAGGCGGTGCTCGCCCGATTCTCCGATCAGGTGGTGTTCACATCGCCTCATGCCGCTCAGTTGGCCCCAGGTAGCGACGGCGTCGTCAGGGGAAAGGACGAGCTACGTCGCTATTGGCAGGCTGGACTGCGCGCAGTTCCGGATCTCCAGATGGAGCTTCTGGCGGTGTATGTCGGTGTCGACAGCATCGTCATCAACTACCGCAACCAGCGGAGCTCCTTGGCCAACGAGGTTCTGCTGTTTGACGGTGAGGTGGTGCGCGAAGGTCACGGCACATACGTCGAAGCTGCCGATTACCACACCCCGCCGCCGGCGAGCTCGCCGGACAGCCCTGCTCCCTAAAGGCCGAATGGCCGGCGAGGTTGGTCGGGTCACCTACGTGCCTGCGCCAAACACCGTGGGATCGAGGCGATGCACCACCTCGCTGGTCCAAATGGTCTCTCACGATTCCTCAAGTGGAGGCGGCTCGCGAAGCGGAATTGGTGAAGAGTTGATGATTGAAGTGGTCGTCTCGCCATATCCTAGAAACCGATCAAGGATGGCGCTCAGGTGACCTATGGAGGCCAAGTGGAGCTTGATGTAGAAGCAATCGGCCAGAGCGCGTCTGCGCGAGGTGGCGGCGGCGACCGCCCTTCTTCCGCCACGGGACCGAGAGCTGATCGGGCTGCGAGTGGCGGCCCGCTT
>JAJPIR010000055.1 GCA_021324675.1 Actinomycetota bacterium | reverse complement strand
GTCGTGCAATACATCGAGATTTACTACAACCGCAAACGGCTGCACTCAAGCCTCGGGTACCGCACCCCGTTCGAAGCCCTGACCGATTACCAACGCGACCCAGCCGCTGCATGATCAACAGTGGAGTCAGTGTCCACGATCCTTGACACACATCAGTGCGCGCGGAAGATCGGCGGCTTTCCTGAGCCGTGTCAAGGGCGTGGGGTGCTCGGGCTCGGGGCGGGGTCACGGCCGGTGACAGCGACTTTTGCCCTGGCGGATTGGTGCTGCAAGGGATGCAGCCCGTGGCGGGTTGTGGGTGAGCAGGAGGCTTTCTCAAGATTTTTCGTTGGTGAGATGTGCTCTTGCCGGGGGCAGGCCTGCGAGGTCATTCGGGGAAGACTTACGCCGGCTGGGCTGGGTGTGCATCATGGTGATCCTGGCCACGGGCTAGCACACGGGGGTCGTTGGCCGTCACCTGGTGTTCCCGCTTAGGGAGTGTTTGCCGCTTATAGACGGATGCTATCCAGGTGGCCAAGCTGTCTGATGGGTTAGGACAGTTCTGGGGGCGTGCCTGGTTTGACCGCGGGAGCGGATTTGGTGGGAGTGGTGGGTGGTGGTGGAGGTAGCGGCAGCGGTGCTGGCGGCGGGTTGACTCGTCGAGGGAGCACTGTTGGTGGTTTGAGTCGTTTGTGGGTAGCCGGTGGCGGCTGAGGTGGGGTGATGATCGGGGGTGCCGAGGTGGCCAGGGCGGGTGTGGCTTTGTGTGGTGTGGGGGTCGGCTGTGGTGGCAACAAGGCGGGGATGCGGGCGGCGGCTGTGGGCACATTGGCCGGGCCGGTGAGGGTGTTTTGGTTGTGTTGGTGGACGACCAGGGTGGTCAAGGCGCCGTCGAGGGCCGCAGCACTGGTTGCTATGATTAGCAGGTATTTTTTCGACTGCGTCCAGTGAAAGTTCATTTTAGTTCTCCGGCTGGGCCTCCATGGAAGCCGATGCAGATAGCAGGTCACGGTTGTGTCGATGCGCTTGCGGGAAGGCGTTGCGAATTCGGAATGTGTGGCTCGTGTTGGTCCCAAGCTGGTAATTCGCAATGGGCGCAGCGCCGCTGCGCGTAATATTTTGACCTCTTTTCCCGAGTGCTGGCCCCCGACCGTGCGGTCCAGGGTAAGTGGCCGTGGGGCCGCGTGACAACCTTCGAACACCTATGGGATTAAGCACGGAGCAGACGGATAGCCAGGGTTTCTCTGCTGGGCAACCCTTTTGGTTGTAGGTAAAAGACGGGATGTAACGCTTCGGCTGTCATGTCGATACGGTGGCTATCGCTTTGCCTTGGCTGGCTGTGAAACGTCTCGGTGAACGAAGCAGTGCGCAATGACTAGGGCGCTGATTCATGAGACGTCTCAGGCGGCGCGTCGTACTGACTGTGGGGACGTCAGCTTTGCCGGGATCCTCCAGAGGATCTTGTTAGGTGCACGATCGCGCTCTGGTCGGGCCGGCGTAGTGGTCATGGCACGACCCTGACCGATGCATAGGGGTGGTCACCCGACCATGCGGCACGGCCTCTGGGCGCACTAACCAGGTGTCCTGCCTAGCCGTTGGGCCAGGCCGCCAATCGGCGGCGTGGGGCGCCAACGATGAGGTGATCCAGTCGGTGGACACGGCTGTGCTCCTGCGGTTGATCAGTATGTCCCGGTAGGCGCCGTCGGAGGCCGGGACCTTCGACGCGGCCACCCAGCCGGAAGCAGGCCTGGGACCAGCGCCTGCGGGGGGTGGCGACAGGAGGGCGTTGCGTCGGGAAAAGGGGGTGACTCGATCGCGGTGGGTGAGGAGGTGGGCACTGACCGTACGCTGTGGTCGGTGACTACCCCACAGCGATCTGGCGGGCACCCTGGTCACGCAGGAGGCGGCGACCCCGAGGAACTCCGGGGACACCAGCGGGTGCGGAAGGTGGTCTGGCACGCCGCACCCGAGGCCGACAGCGCCGCCCCGACCACGACCGCGCCCAGGATCCGCGGCAGCCGGATCTGCATCACCACCGTCTGATCCACCGCGGTCCACTGAACTGGGATCGGCAACACCTGCCCGACCAGGACGCGCAGCACCGTCCACGATAATCCTGACTGGTGACCGTCTTTGTTGTGGTCGGTTGTTTCAAGTCACGTGGTGAAAGCCGGTTCTCGGCCCTCCTAGTCGTCCGTGCCGCCATCGTGATGGCTGTGTTCACTCGGCCCGTCTAGGGCGCCTATCGAACGGAGGAACTTCCCTGACTGCTCAACACTATGTCGGCTTGCCTGCCGCATGTGCAGTTCGATGCGCACCAATCAGACTAAAACAGATGACCACCGGCACGTCACCCCGGTTGTGCCAGGCATGGCGCGTCCCGTTTTGCACGAAAGTGTCCCCAGGCCCGAGCGTCACCACAGCTTCGTCATCAAGTTCCAGAGTGACCTGGCCGGACAGAATGACCCCCACATCGATGGTGTCAGTCGTGTGCATGCCTGGATGGTCGTCTTCCAGCACGTCGATCAGACCGGGAAGCTTGTTGGCTGCTTCGTCGCGCAGTGCCTGGACATCACAAGCCTTCAATACGTTCACCGATTCCTGCGGCAGAGCGCAGATCAGCCACCGGAAACCACCGGTCGGGGGAAAATAACGACTTTGTGCCGAATGGGTCCTGGCGCTGGGCAGCTGGGGTGTCTCGTCAGCACTCCACAGCGGATAAAATTTCAGACCGGGGACTGGTGTCAGCGTGATAGGTTCGACGTGCTCATCAGAGACGAATATCGACTTACCCGTGGCGTCCTGGCCGGTGACTACCCGACGGACCTTCACGATGCGTCCTCCTTTAAATGGATGATAGTGTCGGATCGTTGTGTAACCGGTACAGTAATGCGAGATTATGACATTTTTGCCTTCGGTGAGGGTGTGCTGCGCACGCCCGCGGCCTGAGCAATGTGCCCCTGCAATCCCCTGATCCTTGGGGTGTTTGGCATCGGTGGAACTTTGCTCGCTCTCGGACCCCACCTCACCTTGACCATCCGATAACGTGACATCATTTTTTGGTGTCTATCAGATATTCAGCGTATGGGAATCCGTAACGACTACGGATTCCATTTTCGGCGCGGTATTGGTACATCGCCTCTCCGGAGTCCGTAGAAATTACGGATCCGGTGTGAATCCGAGCTCTGCAGCACGACGCACGAGCTGCTGTTTGCCGGTGATCCCGAGTTTGGGGTAGGTGTGGGCAAGGTGAGTTTCGACGGTGCGTACTCCAATGTGGAGCTGGGTGGCGATCTGTGCGGCGGTGCAGCCACCAGCGGCGAGGGCAGCGACTTGGCGTTCGCGTCGGGTGAGCGGCCCTGAGCGGAACTCGGTTGACGGCGTACACCGTCTGACTGACTGGAGTTGCCGCAGCCGGGAGCGAGCCTCGTGGGATCGCCGGGTGGCACCGCAGTCGTCAAAGGTGACGACTGCGGTGCGCAACGCATGGACGGCGGCATCGCGATCGGATAGTTGGATGGCTTGGGCGTAGGCGAGGTGGGCTCGTGCCGCCAGCAGCGCATATCCGCGCGCGCTGAACTCGTTGATCGCTTGCTGGGCGGCCTGGGCTGCCGCATCGCGGCGGTGCTGGTCGATCAGGACCCACGCGGTGACCAGCAGATGCAGCGTTTGGTGAATGGGTGCGTCGGTGCGGCGGGCGTTGTCGGCAGCCGCGCTGACCACTCTGGTCGCTATCTTGCGATCGCCGGCGAGCACGGTGGCCTCGGCTAGGTCAGCGAAAACGAATGCTCTTAGGGCGTAGGCGCCCATGGCCGCGTAGCCGTCAACCGCACGCTGTAGCGCGGTGACTGCGATGGGCATGCGCGGGGTGGTGGTCACCGACTTCGTGCAAGGTCTGATCGCCTACCTGCTCGGCCCGCTGATGCTGATCGGATTGATCATCTGGCTGGCTCGGCATGGCCACGGCATGGACCAAATCCCGCCCGACAAATGGAGCCTGCCCAGGCTGGGATCCACCAGTGGGCCACTGTTCCTGTTCTCCTTGGTGTTTACTGGCGCCATCGGCGGTGGAGCTGGCCAGCCATCTTCGTGCGCCTGTTCACCGCCAACGGCGTGCGGAGCCTGAAAACTCCGCCGCCTTGGGCCTGCCGATCTCGTTCGTCTTCTACCCACTTCTGATGATCTTCACCATGATGGCCGCCACCGTAGCCAGGGTCGCCGCGCATCCGGACGACGTCCTGTTCATCACCACTTCACAAATCGGAGCAGGAGTGGTGGCGCTGGCCGCCGTGGTGGTAGTCGCCGCCACGATGGGCAACGTGGACGGCAACCTGCAGTCCAACGGCGCTCAGGTGGCCAACGACCTCGTCGCCGACTACGTGCCCGTGTCCGATCAGGGCAAAAAGGTGATCGCCAAGGTCTCGATCGCGGTGCTCACGCTCGCCGCGGGAGGGGAGGCCGCGCTCAACCTCAGCGGGCTGATCATCCTGGCCATCGTGGCCTACCAGGGCATCGTCCAGCTAGCGGTCCCGCAGTTCTTGGGCATCTTTTGGCGACGCGGGAACAAGGTCGGTGCCATCACCGGAATGGTCGCCGGGATTGTGACCGCGGCGGTGCTACAGGTGCTGTGCCCGGCCTCGATTCCCTGGCTGGCCGGGCTGACCTCCGGAATGGCCGGAATGGCGGTCAACCTGGCTGTCTACATCGCCTGCGCGTATCTCATCCTTATGCCGGGCGCCGAGACCGCCCGAGTCAACCACCTGTTCACCTCCACCGCCGAGCCGGGGCCAGCCGTCGTGGCCGCTCCAGGCCGGCCATCCACGCCCCCTCGGCAGTGGGATAACAACATCCACATCTAGGAAGTTATGCAAACGCGGAGACGAGCTCTGCGATCATGTCGCTGATCTGCGGGACACCAATGTTTGATCATGTTCTCAAGGGGTTTTACATGAGTCTCTTTGTGCGAAAAGGAGCAGGTTAGGAAATGTCCACCGACGCACGGTCATTTACCAGCGACCAGTTAATGTATGCAGCCCGCGCCGCGCGGCTTAATTTGTCCGCTGATCGCTTGGAGGTTGTCGGGCCGGCTCTGGAAGGGATCTATGCGCTCATCGATACGTTGGACGATTTCCCTCTCGGGGAGACACCTCCGGCCACAGCTTTCGATGCCCGCTGGGACACATGAGGATGGAACCCTACGAACTGACGTTAAGCGCGGCCGCAGCCGAGATCCAGGCGGGGCGGCTCTCGCCGGTTGAGCTTACCAACTCGGTCCTTGACCGGATCGACGCTATCGAAAACACACTTCACGCGTTCTCCTGCGTCACAGCCGAGCTGGCTCGTAACGCAGCCCAAGCCGCTGCGGAGGAAATCGCTGCTGGCCGCTATCGTGGCCCACTTCATGGCATCCCCCTGAGTGTGAAAGATCTCTACGACACTGCGGGCGTGCTCTCAACGTCGGGCTCAAAACTACGAGCCGGCCATATCCCTGATACCGACGCGGTAACCGTTGAGCGGCTTTTTGCCGCCGGGATGGTCATGGTCGGAAAAACCCACACCCACGAGTTCGCGTACGGCGTGATCACTCCAATCAGCCGCAATCCCTGGAACCCCAGACATATCGTCGGCGGATCCAGCGGGGGTGCAGCGGCAGCGGTCGCCTCCGGTGCCTGCATGATCGGCCTGGGCAGTGATACCGCAGGATCAATTCGTATCCCGGCAAGCCTGTGCGGGACGGTGGGGCTCAAGCCCACCTACGGCAGGGTGTCGCGACGTGGCGTTGCGTCACTGGCCTGGTCACTAGATCACGTCGGTCCACTTACGAGGAATGTCCGCGACTGCGCGCTGGTACTCAATGCCATCGCGGGGTTTGACCGGCTCGACCCGGCCTGTGTCGATGTGCCGGTACCCGACTACACCACCGGGCTTGACCAAGACATCACCGGTCTGCGGATCGGTGTTCCGGCTAACTATTTTTTCGACCACGTCCACGACGATGTCGCCACGGCGGTGCGCCACGCGATCGGCGTCCTGCAGAACCTCGGTGCACAGGTGCGGGAGGTGACTATCCCGTACGCCGATGCTCTGGCCGCCGTGGAATTGGGCATTGTCCTGCCGGAGGCAAGCGCCTACCACCAGCAATGGTTGCGCGACAAGGGCGATCTCTACAGTCCCGACGTGCGGCTTCTCCTGGAGATGGGAGAGCTCATGTTCGCCACGGATTACATCAAGGCTTTGCGCATCCGCACGCTCATACAGCAAGCGTGGGCGGCCATGTTCGATCACATCGACGTGCTGGCCAGCCCATCCACACCATTGGCCGCCCCTACGGTGGATACCGCTGACGTCACCTGGCCCGACGGGACGACCGAGAACATTGCTACTGCGCTTAGACGTCTAACGTCGCCTGAGAACGTCACGGGGTTGCCCGCTCTCTCATTGCCCGTGGGCTTCAACGGGTCAACCGGACTCCCACTCGGAATGCAAATTATAGGCCGACCCTTCGATGAGGCAACTATTCTGAGGGTCGGACAAGCCTACGAGACCGCCTCCAACACCGTCGGGCGGTTAGCCGCGGTCTGAGCCGACATCTCGCTGCGCTCCAGGTTACTACCCGTTACTACCCTCTCAGGGGCATAATATTATTTTCTTACCGGATCACACCTCCGCATTAAATGATCATTTCCGACATTAGGGATGACACTTTATAACGATACTGGCCGAACTAGTG
>JAJPIR010000271.1 GCA_021324675.1 Actinomycetota bacterium | reverse complement strand
GAACCCAAACACCACGACGAGCGCATGAACCAGCCGCACCGGTTCACACGAGAGGACGAAGCACCCCAAAAATCTTGACAAAAATAGAAGCGTCAACGAGTACCAACGAGCGGCATAACGCTGCTGCTCAGCGTAGGTGACCGACTTATGGAACCCCACAGGAGACGCAGCGAGACCGTTCCTCCTAGTCAACCTCACTGCACCATCCTATTGGCGCTGATGGTGAAGTGCGGGGCAGACGAGCTGGCCTATAAGCCGAATCCTGTGGCGGCGCCTCTTAGTTAGCGTGTTGCTATGCGATTTGTTCACGTATCGCTCGGGTTCTTGACAAAGTAGTCGCGTCGGTCCTGATTATTCAATGTCGGAGGATATGCTGACCTGTGAGTCATTTCAGGATCGGCGAGGATTGCGGTCAGAAACGTGATCGTTTCTGCCGGTGATTGGGCAAGCACGCATACGTGGTCCATCAGTGTTCGGTAGGGCTGCACGTCTTCATCCCAATCAACAATGAATTAGTACCCTCTATTTGACGTGGGCGGACCCCGCAACGTTGCCCTACGCTGCGCCGACGAACCGCGGCCGTGTGGGGCGGGCCAAACCGCGCTTACCCCGGCTCTAACGTGAGATTGGACCCAATCTCATCCACCGCCAGCGGCCCACCAAGGGCCATCAAGATCTCATCAGAGAATGAGCATCATGCTGGGCGGAATCGGGTTTGTGTTGGCGATGGTCGCGATGGTGGTGACGGTCGGCACGGTCAGCCACCGCATCGGGCTGCCGAGCCCGGTGCTGTTGACGGTGTTGGGGCTGGTGTATGCGGTGTTGCCAGGCCCGAACCTTCGCCTGGATCCGGAGGTGGTGCTCGACGTGGTGTTGCCGCCGTTGCTGTATCACGCGGCGTTAGGGTCAAGTCTGCTTGCGATCCGCAGCCGGTTGCGGTCGGTGGTGAGCCTTTCGGTGTTACTGGTGCTGGCCACCGCGCTGACAGTAGGGGGCCTGCTGTCCTGGCTGGTGCCTATCGTACCGCTGGCGGCGGCGGTGGCGCTGGGAGCGGCGGTCGCGCCCCCAGATCCGGTTGCGGCGCTGGCGGTCGGGCGCCGGGCAGGCTTACCGGCGAGGTTATCCACTCTGATTGAGGGGGAGGGCCTGCTCAACGATGCGACGGCTCTGACCACGTATCACGTGGCAGTAGCGGTTGCGGTGGGTGGCGGATTCTCGTTCGGTGGCGCGGTCGGCGAGTTGATACTGGCCACGGTCGGCGGACTGTTCGTTGGGGCCGCGGTAGCCCTGCTGGTGCGCCTGTCACGTCGGGTGCTCACCGATCCGCTCTCGGTCAACGCGGTCTCGCTGGCCACCCCGTTCGTGGCGTACACGGTGGGCGAAGCTATCCACGGCTCGGGGGTGCTTGCCGTGGTGATCGCAGGCCTGATCGTGGGGCATCAGAATCCACGGCTGCAGACCGGCGCAAGCCGGTTACAGACCGCTGCGGTCTGGGAGTTGGTGAACTTTTTGCTGGAAGGGTTTGTGTTTCTGCTCATCGGCCAGCAACTTCCCGAAGTGATCGCCGGACTGGGCAGGTACTCGACTGCCACAATCGTAACCGCCGCTGTCGTTACCGTCGGCGGAGTACTCGGGCTACGGCCATTATGGCTGCTTGGCACTCAGCATGTACCTCGTTGGCTCCACGCCCGACTCGGCAGCCTGAACGACAACACCGACGGAGAGGACGAAAGCCGCGACGCTGAGCGGCCGTTGTCCGGTCGGGAGATCATAGCGTTGAGTTGGTCCGGCACCCGAGGGGTGATCACGCTGGCTGCGGCGTTCGCGATCCCGCTGACCATCGACAGTCAGCAGGCGTTCCCGGCCCGCGACCTACTGCTGTTCTCGGCCTACCTGCTGGTGCTGGTCACCCTGCTCGGGCAAGGAGTGACGTTTGGCCCCCTGCTACGCCGGCTGGGGTTGCGCGCCAACATGTATGACCAGGCGCGACTGCGAAACCAGGCCCGCACCGCCGCGGTCGACGCCGCGCTGGTCCGCCTCGAGCAGCTGGTCAATGAGGACGGGCTGCCTGAGCAGGTCGCCACCGGCATCCGACGCAACCTCCTCGCCCGGCAGCAGCGATACCGCACCCGGTTGGCTTTCCTCGACGACGCCCCGGGCGCGCCGCGCTCGGCCGACTACGAGACTGCGGCCCGCGCCCGTCGCGACATTATCGACGCCCAACACGAGGAACTCCTGCGCTGGCGCGATGCCGCCCGACTACCTGATACCAGTCTGCGCATCCTGCAACGCGAACTCGATCACGAAGAGCGCACCCTGCCCATACCCGGCGACCGCTGACCACTGCTAATCGAGGTTGCCACCCGAACAGGATATAGGTGTATCCCGTCCCGCTCGAATCTACGATTCGTAAGACTTGACCTGGGGCTTTGCAGGAGCCGAGCAAGGCCTTGAGATCATCACCTGGTGCTGTTATTCCTGCTGTACCAGCTGGTGCGTGCCCTGCTTGGCGTGCTGATCGTTCTCTGCCGCCGGGAGATATCGAAGGACACGGAGCTGCTGGTCCTGCGGCACGAGAATGCGGTCCTGCGCCGGCAGAGCACCCGCGTGCGCTACACGACGGCAGACCGAATCTGGTTGTCCGCCTTAGCTCGCTTAATCCCCCGTCGCCGCTGGGCAGGGGTGTTCCCTGTCACTCCCGCGACACTGCTTACGTGGCACCGCCGCCTGGTGACCCGCAAATGGGATTACCGCGATCGACGTCGGCTAGGTCGTCGGCCCACCCCGGCGCCGACCAAGACACTCATCCTGCGCATGGCCAAGGACAATCCCAGCTGGGGCCACCGGCGCATCCAAGGTGAGTTGGTTCAACTCGGCCACCGGATCGCCGCCTCCACCGTGTGGAAAATCCTCACTGCTGCCGGCATCGACCCAGCGCCGCGCAGAGCCGGCCCGACGTGGCGACAGTTCCTCACCGCTCAAGCCCAAGGAATCATTGCCTGCGACTTCTTCACCATCACGCTGCACCGACTCTACGTACTGATCTTCATCGAGCACGGCACCCGACGGCTACACCTGGCCGGCGCCACGGCCAAACCGACCGGAGCATGGGTCACCCAAGCCGCCCGTAACCTGGCTTACGACCTAGGTGCACGACTAGACGGCTGCGCTTCCTGATCAGGGATCGCGACACCAAGTTCACCGCCACGTTTGATGCTGTGTTCGCAGCCGACGGCGTGGACATCATCACCAGCCCGGCGAAAGCTCCACGTGCCAACGCGGTCTGCGAGAGACTGATCGGCACCCTGCGCCATGAGTTGCGCGACCGGCTTCTGATCCTCAATCAAGCCCATTTGGTGAAGGTCCTCGACGAG
>JAJPIR010000118.1 GCA_021324675.1 Actinomycetota bacterium | reverse complement strand
TACATCACCTGCACGGCCGTCGACGGCGCCGTCTCAGCAACCAGTTGCAAGAACGCATCGCAGGTGAGCCGGGCGCGGACCTGGCGCGGGTAGCTGCGCGCCGCGGTCGCGACGACCTCGTCACCCAACCGGACCCGCCATACCCACTGGCCGTTCCCGTTTCGCGAGGTCTCGGCCACGGCGTCGGATAGGCCCTCCTGCAACAGGCGGATCGTTTGTAGGCACGACTCCACGTCCGGCGAGGTGTAAGCGGAGCGGGCCAGGCTGCGATTGTTGGCCGACATAAATCTCCACGTGAACCCGCGTATCCGGGGATTGGGAGCGTTGGCCGACCCAGCACTGCCCTCGGGCTCACGCGGCAACGGCACCCGCGCAGCGGACCGCGCCACCGAGACCACCTGGAATCGTGCGGCAGCCATCTGGCCTCCCTCACACTGGGAAATCGACGGGGGCGACGCTCTCCCGTGGAGGTGAACGGACCAGGTCACTCAGTCGACGAATGGATTGCTACCAGGCCCACAAGGGACAGCTACCTATCGTTACCAACCGAGCTTGTCATCACCCGAAAGGGGTAATTAGTGCGCTCTTAAGAAATTATTATGTACGCACAGTGTTTGATCCATCGGTCATCCGTCGCGCAGACTGTCCCTGCTCTGCATGTCAGCCGCTGAGGACGCCCCTGCCATGTCCAGGCGCCTGGTATCGACGCCGGGCCGCCGGGACAGCCGAGTCTCAACGCGGTTGGCATGCCGTTTCGGCGTCGATTTCGAACCGATCTCCCGTGACCCGGTAGCAGACTCCCCGCGCAATGGCCACCGCGTGATCGCCGAAACGCTCGTAATAGCGACCGATGAGAGCGGCATCCACCGCCTGCTCGACCCCGTGCGACCAGTCCTCGGCGAGCAGGATGTCGAACAGTTGGCAAAGCAGCGCATCAACCTCGTCATCCGCGACAGCCAACCGGCAACCCGAGAGGGGATCCTGGTACTCCACGGCTGTTGCCGCGTCGGCAGCCAGCTGGCTGGCGAGCAGGCTCATCCGGGCAAGCAGCGGGCGGACCTTGTCTGAGGTCATCGGGTTGTGTTGCTTCAACCGGGCGATCATCGCCACATGACAAGCCAGATGCCCCATGCGCTGCGCATGGCCCAAGGCCTGCAAGGTCGCCACCACTACCCGTAAGTCACCAGCGACCGGCGCTTCCAGCGCCAGCAGAGTGACGCATCGCCGCTCTAGCACCTGATATATCGCCTTGATCTGGTCACGCTGTGAGATGACCAGGGCGGCGAGTGCGAGATCGTCTTGATGCAGCGCGATGGACGCATTCGTCATCATGTCACCGGCGAGCCGGACCATCCTGGCCAGATGGTGCACAAGCTCCTGTAGTCCGGTGTGGAATGTGGCTCGCATGGCACCCACCTTCCGAGGTCACAACAAGTTTCACACCAGCCACAGCGGTATCGCAACTACTGTTCCTAATCTGCGGCTGGTATGTCGCTCGTAGTGAGCAGAAACGGGTGCGAGTAGGTGGTTACCCCTTATCAGCGGTTCTCTGTATGCGGAGAACGGTCGGTGTAAATGATCGTGCCCACGTGCTCGCCTTGAAGAGCTTTGGTGATGTTCGCCGGCACCAGTCCGTTGACAATCTGGATCTCTTTCTGATGCTTCGCGTGCGCCATGAGTTCCAAGGCCATCGGGTCGATGGGCAGCGTGTCCAGCCCGCGGGCCAGCAGGTCAGTGGCTTCGATCCGGGGAATGAGCTCTGGCGGGCTCCCGTTGGCCGTAGCCGGGTCGCTGGTGAACACTCCGTCAACGTCCTTGACGTAGATAAGTCGAGCGGCTCCGTAGGCGTCGGCGAGCAGGAACGCGCCGGTATCGGTGCGGTGCGGTGGAATCTTTCCGATCTCGGGGGGGAACTCGTAGAGCTCGTACGGCGGGTACCCGTTGGACACCACAGCACGGCTGGCGCTCAGGTGCACGGCGAGTTGGTGCGCGATCGCGGCATGGGGAAGGTAAGACACCCCCTGTTCGGCGAGCAACGCCGCGACCAGATGCCCATTCTGCTCCGCATCGGCGGAAATCAACTTGGCGAGGACACCCGTGGGAAGGCCAAGATCGAGACCAACACCGAGAGCGTGGCGGCCCCGGATGCCCGGACCGGTCAGGATCAGCATCCGGTACTCCGGCAACGCCGCGCGCAGCTCCTCAACTACCGGAGCCACTGCATCGCGGCCTCTATCCATGATCGAACGGCCGCCGATCACGACTACGTTCAACCACGGCAGAAGCGGGATGACCGGGCGATCCAGGGGCCGGACCAGTTCGCGGTCGAGAAGGGTCTGGCGCATCAACGCCGAGGGCACGTCCTTTGCCGCGAAGGAGGATTCGGTCCCGGAAACGGTGTCTGTCATGGCATTCTCCTCAAGGGCAAGTTCCGCGTCTGGGGTGCCGGGGTAGATGGCAAGGCCGGGGTAGACGGCCGATCACGCCGCTGAAATGATCGTGCCCACGTGCTCGCCGGCGAGCGCGCGCCTGATCAAGCCTGGCCGCAGCCCGTTGATGACCTGGACCGACTTCACGTGCCGGGCGCGGCGCATGAGTTCCAGAACCGGCCGCTCGATGATGAGATCCGGCAGATCCGCGGCAATGAGCTCCTCTACCGTGATCTGTGGGATGAGCTTGGCGTTTGAGTCGGTCTTCGGATTGGCGGTATACAACCCGTCCTCGTCTTTGACAAAGATCATCTGGGCGCAGCCATAGACTTCCGCAACGAGGTAGCAGCCGGCGTCGGTGCGGTAGGGCGGTATCACCCCCTCATGGGGAACGTGCTGCCACATGTCATAGGGAGGCATCCCGGAGAAGATCGCTGCACCGCATTCGGCCAGATACAGGGGGATGGCACCGAACGCCGAGCCACCCACCACCGGAACACCGTGGCGGGCCATCAGGTAACCCAGCATCTCGGCGTTCTGGTCTGCAACCGCGGCCCCGACGTCGGTCAGCACGCCAGTCGGCAGGCCTAGTTCGGCTGCCAGGGCGTAGACGTGCCGCGCCCGGGTTCCAGCGCCCGTGCCGATGAGAATTTGATGATTCCGCTTGACGGACACCAATTCCTCGACAACCGGATAAACAGCCGACCTACCGCGATCGATCAAACTCTGGCCACCGACTTTAATGACACTTACGTCGGGTAGAATGGCGTAGTCCGGTGCCATTCCGCTAGCCTGACCCAGTTCCGCATCGCTCAAGGACCGGCTCATGAGCAACGATTCTAACGAAGCCATGCTCATCACATCTGTCATTGTGATCATCCCCATGTCACGCTGCTTGAATACCGGTGCTCATGATCGACGATAGCCCGCCTCGGCGGGCACCGCGAGGCGCCAAGGGCAGCAGTTAGCCCGAACGTGCGGAGCGCCTCTGAGGCATTCCCCGCATGGGCGTGTTACATCCATCAAGATGCCCGACACAGCGGCTTGTTAATCCGGATGAGTGATTTATGGTCACTTTCGTGTGCACTCAGCGGCTAATTGCTTCGATCGGGTGCAAGGGAGGACGACGTGAGCCCGAGCCCCGCGCTGGTGTGGTATGCGAGCTACGGCTCGAATATGTGCGCTGATCGATTCGCTTGCTACCTTGCCGGCGGCGTTCCCCTGGGTGCTAGCCGGGGGCACGCGGGATGCCGTGATCGCCGGGCACCGCTGTCCGCAGTTCCCTACGAACTTCCTGGTGGCGTTTATTTCGCTACCGAGTCGGCGGTATGGGGCGGCGGACGGGCTTTCTACGACCGGGACCTCCCTGGCGGCGCTGCGGCCCGCGCCTACTTGATCACTGCGGGGCAATTCGCCGATATCCTCAGTCAGGAGATGCACCGACCCACCGGCGCGGACCTCGATCTCACCACAGTGCGGGCAGCAGGCCGGGTGGAGCTAGGGCCCGGCCGCTATGAAACCCTCCTGTACCTCGGTGATCTAGGCAAGCAACCGTTACTGACCTTCACCGCACCGTGGCGCGCCACCGATGTGCGCTGGCGGCCACCGTCTGCGCCGTATCTACGCGTCCTCAAAGCCGGGCTGCGGGAAGCCCACGGATGGACCGACCACCGCATCGGCACCTACCTCGCCAGCTTGCCGGGCGCGCGCGGCCACTGGACTGCGCCGGACATCGCCGCGCTGCCGGTAACCCGGTAAGCACCCGATGCCCCAGCGCGATCAGGCTGTGTACCGCTCGCCGGGCGCTGGTTGCACAGTTGATTCGCGACCCACGATCGTAGGCCCGTCGGCCACGAATTCTTCCTCGATTTGCTCGTCACGGCGACGGTTGCGGATGCCGATCACGATCGCCATCGTGATGCCGTGCGCGACGGCGAGCATCAGGAGCACTACGCCTAACTTGACGACAAGGTCGCGAGCCGGCATCCCAGTGGCCACATTCATCATCGAGATCAATGCCAACAAGCCCAGCACCGCGAGATGAAAAAGCACTGACACCAGTTGCATGACCGAACGAGCGGAGTCGTTCGGGTATACCTTCTGAAGATACCCCAATCCCCCGCGGTAGAGGATTTGCCCGTCCGCCAGGACAAGCAGGACCCCGATTAAGAGAAAAGTTGCGTAGCTATTCGCGTCCATGACCGAGCTCTCACCTCATTACCGCGCCTGCCGGTTGGTGCACTACCGGCGGAACAGATTCCGGCCAGCGTCCTTCATCTTCTCGCCCACCTGCTTGATGTGACCCGCACCCCGATCGAACTTGCCCTCCATGGCCAACCCAGGGTCGTTGGACATCTTGCCAGCGGCTTCCTTTGCTCTACCCTTCACGATCTGGATCGTGTTCGCGATCTTGTCTGGCAAACCCATCGCCAAGCACTCCTTCTCTCGCGCCTTCGGGGACACACCAGAAACGGAGTACCCGGAAATGACCTTGTTAAACGCCGGGTCACCAGCACATCAGCTCTATGCTCGTAAAACGCAGTCGATGCTGCCCCGCCGTAGCTGTGCGTCATGTCGCCCAGTCGCCGGGTCCAGAGATAAGCACCTGCCAGGGCCACCCAGTTGATGGCACACGAATGGGTGGCCGCTGTGACTTTCAGTAATTACCGGGTGTTGCTTGGATGAACAGCGGGCAGGGCTTTGGACCACGACGGGTAGCACGCAGAGTTCACCTGGTCGACAGCGCAGCGCAGCCATCTCGCCGCTGAAGCAGCGTATCCAGGGACAAGAGGTGGGATGGACGCCCTCGGAGACTACAGTGCGCACGCTGACACGCCGCCACCGGCGTAAGACCGGCTCAGGACCTCCCGCCAACGCGTTGATCGCCTGGGTCGGAACCGACCCCTATTTGCGCGACGCCGTTACTACAGCAAGTCATCGGCGAGAGGTTGCCCTACCGCTGCCCTGCCGTTCCCGTTCGGCCACAGCCGCCATGGCGGTCTGCTTTGTCCTCGCCTGTGGCGCCACGGTGGGAATTATCGAAATTGTCAGCCACGGGCGCTCGGGCCAGCTCACCACTACCCCCCCACCCGTTGCCGGCCAGGACAGACCCACTGCATCCGGCGCGGATGCGCTCCCCTTCTTACCCGCCTTACCCGCGGACGGGGCATCACCGCCGGGCGTTGACCACACCCCAGCGCCCATGAAACCGATGCTGCTGGAAGGCGGCCTCCTCCCGGCACTATCCCCGCCGGCGCAAGCGCCGCCATCCGATACCGCCAGCATGCCCAGCTTTCCAGAGCTGTCCGTCGCGCTGCCCGGAATCGACGACGCACGCCATCTCAACGCTAGCGACCCCGAGCTCGCCAGCACACGGGCGCCCACCGGCCAAGCTGGCAATCCGCACCCGCATGACCCAGCCGGCCGGCCTGACGCCCGAGCAGCCGAGAAGGGATCAGGCAAGGTCGGGCGATCCATCCCGCTGACCGAGGCAAGCGACGCCCCCTTGCCGACAGTTCCCCGTGGCCGACCTGTCCCTCGTGGCAGCGGCACACCAACGGGACTGCCTCAGGACGGCACTGCTGCGGACGGAGCCGACCGTACGGGCGCCAGGCAGGCATCAGCTTCCGACCAACGGCCGACAACCAGCGTGGGATCAACCGCGCGCAAGGGGTCGCCCTCCCGCGTAGGAGGTGGAAGCCGAACGTCACGGGTGGGAAACAACCGAAGCGGCGGCACGGTGGGCACCGTCCATTAAGAAGTCTACCGTTGTGCTGGAACTGTACTTACGAATCCAAGCCTATGGTCGGCGGAAGTCTGCAGCCCACTCAGGATGGCGCGCTCCTGCCGGAGACGTCTGGATACTCGGGACAGCCGGCGGCTTACTCATCGACGCGCTCGCAGCCCAACAAAAGGCGCTGAAAGGTCCCGGAGAACTTGGAAAAGGGTAACCACGCGGAAGGCCGCGAGATTGTGGTGCGACGTCAAGCCGACGGCGCTGGCCGCTAAGCTCGCTGGCAAGGAAAGTTGTCGATATCGGCGTCAGCGACCGTGTCGTCGCCAGGCCAGCTCCCTTCGCCCCGTGCGACGCCGCGGCTCAACCGGCCGGCTTGAGCCGCGGTGACCCGCGAGCGCGGACGCGTACCCCACAGGTGCTCGCCCAGCCGCTCAGGCAGCGCGGCAGCGACCGGGCCGACCAGATTGCCCGGTAGTTGCTCACCCAGGATCTCCAGGGTTGCGTAGATTGCGCGTTCGGCGTCGCTTCGACAAGTCAGGCCGGTCCGGGTTTGGACCTCGTTGATGAACTGCTCCTCGTGCATGGTGCGCTCCTGCTCGACCGCTTCATCGGCACCTTAATCAGTACCGGCCGGCGCGGTAACGGCTGGTCGGCCGGTGTTCGAGGTTGGCTCGAGTTTGTCCTTAGGAGTTCACGGTCATCTAACGCTATGGATACTGCTCAACGGCCGCGACCGGACAGCGCGTCACGAACACGATCCACCAATCTGGCACCGGGGGCCAGTGTGTTGCCCGGTGAGGAACATGATTACCTCAGTCGGTGTGGTGGACGCCGTCATGCCGCTGGTGTACCCGCCCCCCAGCCCAGCAAAACGAAAACCGGCGGGTGCCTCAATCCGAGCCAGCCATCTGCTCGTGTAAATAGGCAAGTGTTTGACGTAACACTCGCGAGACGTGCATCTGGGAAATTCCGACCTGCTCGGCGATCTGAGTTTGGGTCAGCTGGCGGAAGAATCGCAGTGCGATGATGGTCCGTTCCCGGGGTGGCAGCTGGGCGAGCAGCGGCCGCAGCGCCTCCCGATTGTCGATGAGGGCGAGTTCGCTGTCCAGGCCACCGATGAACTCACCCAGCGTCGCCTTGCCGTCCCCGGAGCCGAGCATCTCATCGAGCGAGGAGCTTCGATACGCCTCTCCTGCCTGCAGCCCTTCGATGACTTCAGAGACGGGTAATCCAAGGCGCTCCGCGATCTCGCTGGGGCGAGGCGCCCTACCCAACTGTTGCGAAAGCTCAGCCAGTGCGCTTCTGATGGCGACGTGGAGATCTTTCAGCCGGCGCGGGACGCGCGTCGACCAGCCGTGGTCACGGAAATAACGACGGACCTCACCGGTAATCGTCGGTACCGCAAACGAGAAGAAGTCCGACCCTCGGTCGGGTTCGAACCGATCCACCGCATTGATCAGACCCACCGTGGCAACCTGCATTAGATCGTCCAGCGGCTCGCCACGACCTGCAAAACGGCGCGCAATGTGTTCAGCCACCGGCAGGTAACCGTTGATCAACTGCTCCCGAAGGCTGGACCGTTCAGGGTCGTCGGGGCCGAGCTCGGCATACTGGCGCTGCAACGGTATGAGATGCGCGTACTCACCCTGCTCGGTCCCTACCGATGACACGGACGGCGTCACGGTTGTTGCGCCGACACGGCGTTCTTCGCCACGGTGATGCAAATCCGGCCGCGCTGGCCTAGCTCCCGAGGTAGTGCCTCGGCACTGACCTCATCCGCCAGGCATTCCAGCACCCGCCAGCTGAACGACCGGGTGGGCGGGAGTCCCGTGTCATCGTCCACATCGACGTCCGCGGCGACCTCGATGCGCTCCGGGTGCGCCGTGAATCTGCACCGCAAAGTCGCGTCCGCGGGTGCGAGACGGACCAACATGGCGCAAAGATCATCGACGGCCATCCGCAGATCGTCAATGGAGTCGAGGTCGAAGTCGGCGCGTGCGGCGAGATCCGCGGCGACCGTACGAATGGTGGCGATCACAACAGTGCTGGCCGCGGTCCGCAGCTCAAGGCGTAACGCTGAGTCCTCCCGGGGAGCGCCCTCGGGCCCGGCACCGCCGTTGGAAGCCGAATAATCCTTATCCACATACGTCACCGTGACCGTCCAGCATTCAGAAACATTCCAGTGGCATCATCGATCGCTGCGACGCTCCCGGCCCGAGCAGCCATCGTCGTCTCCTCTACGTGTCCGTTGCGCTGCGGTACGGCATTGTTAAAGTGCTCTCGCGGCGCATCCGGTCGTGACCGCGGTGTTCCCAGTGTCGCTCGCTGCCAAACCCTCGCCAAGCTCCACTGCCGGCTGGTCGTGCGGCTCTACACCGAGTTCTTCAGCGCATCCGGCACCGTGTCGGCAAAAGTGAAGTGGTCGCGTAGTTCGGTCGCCTCCAGCGCCCGGTTAGCGATCCTCGAGTGGCACACCAGCCACAGGGCACGACGTTCGCGAGCGGCCAGCTCATTAGCCTCGAACAGTGCGGACAGACCGGCCGAGCCCAGGAAGTCGACACCATCGAGGTCAACCACAACGACGCGGGCGGCGGACAACTGCGTGTGTAGAAAGCTCGCCAGCTTTGGCGCAGTGAGCGTATCGACCTCACCTCGCACGGTCACCACGCGCGCATCAGGACCATGCTCGGCGACTTGCAAGCCGATGATGTCGGCAGGGAAGTCAGCGGCGGGGGATTCACTGTCCACTCTTGCACCATATAGGGCAGGCCTTGTCAGGCCCACCGCGGGAGGATCAGATAGCCCATCGGAGCCGCACTAGACACCGCGTTCGACGGCCCGTAAGGCGAGCACAGCAAGATCATCTCCGTCATTACGGCCAAGCCAGCGGCCGACGGTGCGCTCCACCCGGGTTGCCACGGCCTGCGCCGTCATCCCCACGCAGTCACGCAGGCACGCCGCCAACCGGGCCGGCCCGAACTGTTCCTGGCCGTCAGCGCCAGGACGGCCGGCCTCGGTGACACCGTCGCTGTAGAGCAGGACGGTGTCACCAGGCCGCAACATGGTGGTGGTCCGGCCGAACCGGGCATCAGGAAGGATCCCCACCACGGTGCCCGGCACCGCCACCTCCTCGACCTGCCCGGTGCTTCGCAGCACCATCGGTGGGGGGTGCCCGCCGGTGGCCAGAGTGAGCTGGAGACCCTCGTCGGTGGGTCGCATCGCACCGAGCACCAGGGTGGTGAACACGGTCCGCCCCGCAACCAGCAGTGACCGGTTGAGCAGGTACAACAATTGGGTCGGGTCCTGATCAGTAATCATCAGCGCGGCCAGCGCGTGCTGCACCCGGCCGCTTTCGGCAAGAGCCTCGGCACCCTTGCCACACACGTCACCGAGCCCGAATAATGCGCGCCCTTCTGGAATGGGGCGCACCAGGTAGAAATCACCACCCACGGCCAAGTCGCCGGCCGCCTGGTATGCCGCACCGATCTGCACCCCGGGCAATTGTGGCAACGTGCCCGGCCGCGGGGGCAACAGCGGAGCCTGCAACAGGGTCAGCGCACTGGCCTGTTCGCGGCGCCGGCGGCTCGTTGCCATGATCGGCCCAGCCAATGCCGCCAGCTGGGCCAGTAACGTCACCGACCGCGGCGCGATCACGATCAACAATCCCTCGGTGCGGTCCGGACCATGTAACGGCGCCGCCACCACGGGCAACTCATCGCTGGCTGCGGACCCGAATACCGCGGCCAGTGCGGGTAACTCGTCGGCCGGCACCGTGACCGTGCCCGTGGTACCTCTCAGCGCACCGGCCAGGATCGGCGCTGTTCGCATGGCCGGTGACCGGGTCACGCCCTGGGTGGGTGGCACCCCACTGTCAGCACAGCGCCACCAGGCCATACGAGCTCGCGGCGCTGGTAACAGCACCGCGGCCTGCGCGCCTATCGTCGGCACAGCCAGCCGCACCAACGTAGCCGCCGCTGCATCGTGTCCAGCGCCGATGGCCAGCTCTCGGCCGGCTTCCACCATGAAGTCCGGAGCGTGCACTTCTCCGACGATGCTGTCGCGATCACGGTTCTTGGTGGAACCTCCAGCGCCATGGCAGCTGATCCGTTCCACGTCGCTGACCACCCAGGCCTGCCATCCGTCAGCGAGCGGCCGCAGCCGCGCACTGACCCGGTGCCCGCCAGGACCGACGATGTAATCCTCACCTACGCGCGAAAGCTCACCGCCGAGGCCTAGCGCAGGAAACAGCGCACGGGCCGCTGTGTTGAGTAACTGAATGCGGCCGGATGGATCCTGTACGAGAATGGCTTGATCGATGTCATCGAGGAGCGCCGGCAGTCCGGGCACCAGCAAATCGGCCACGGGGTCTAAGTCAGATGCCACTGCACCTCCTCCCCGATCCGGGCGCGTGGCGACGAGGGTAGCCCGAAAGCTTGGTGTGCTCGCCAGCTACGGGCTTGTAGTGCGAACCCGGGTTCGAAAACTTACGTCAATCGTGGCACGCTGCGGGCATTAAAACGTGACGTCCATGGTGTCTTCGGGAGGGCCAATCGTGAGCGCGCAGCCAGTATCGGCCGCAGGCACGCTTTTAGAGCGCGGGACTCCGCCCGATACTGCCGCGCTGGAACGGATCCTGCTGGCACTAGAGGAACTTCGCGACGGCAACTTCCGGCGCCGCGTGGTCGTCACCGACGCCAGCCTCACCGGGCGGATCGCCACAGTGATCAACCAGATCGCCCAGCGCAACCAGTCACTGGTCGGTGAACTGGTCCGGGTTCGAGAAGCGGTTGGCCAGGACGGCCGGACCAGTGAACGGGTCGTCGACGGTGGTGGGGGTGGGTGGTCGGTGGCCGCCGGCGCGATCAACGGCCTGATCGACGATCTGACCCGGCCCACCACCGAGTTGGCGCGGGTGCTTGCCGCGATGACCGAGGGAGATCTGTCCTCACGGGTGTCCGAGCAGCCGCTGCGCGGCGATTTCGCCCGCTTGGGTCACACCGTCAACAGGTTGCTCGATCAGCTGTCACTGTTTGCCGCCGAGGTGACCAGGGTCGCTCGCGAGGTCGGTACCGAGGGCCGGCTGGGTGGGCAGGCGCACGTTCCGGGAGTGGCCGGCACCTGGCGAGACCTGACCGAGTCGGTCAATGTCATGGCAGGCAACCTCACCGCCCAGGTCCGCGACATCGCCCAGGTGGCCACCGCGGTGGCCCGCGGCGATCTCAGCCGCAAGATCACCGTCGAGGTCTCCGGGGAGCTGCTGGAGCTCAAAGACACCCTCAACACCATGGTCGACCAGCTGTCCGCGTTCGCTGCCGAGGTGACCCGGGTGGCCCGTGAGGTTGGCAGCGAGGGCAAGCTCGGTGGCCAGGCGGAAGTGCCTGGGGTGGCCGGCACCTGGAAAGCGCTCACCGACAACGTCAACGTGATGGCCAGCAACCTCACCGACCAGGTGCGCAGCATCGCCCAGGTGGCCACCGCGGTGGCCCGCGGCGATCTCAGCCGCAAGATCACCGTCGACGCCCGGGGCGAGATCCTCGAGCTCAAGAGCACCCTCAACACCATGGTCGACCAGCTGTCCGCCTTCGCTGACGAGGTCACCCGGGTGGCGCACGAGGTCGGCAGCGAGGGCAAGCTGGGCGGGCAGGCCCGGGTGCGCGGGGTAGCCGGTACCTGGAAGGCCCTCACCGACAACGTCAACGGGATGGCCGAAAACCTGACCAATCAGGTCGGCAGCATCGCCACCGTGGCGACTGCGGTGGCCGGCGGTGATCTGTCGAAGAAGGTCACCGTGGAGGCCCGCGGTGAGGTGGCCGCTCTGGCCGAGACGATCAACGGGATGGTCGACACGCTCAGCGCGTTCGCCGACGAGGTCACCCGGGTGGCCCGCGAGGTCGGCACCGAGGGCATGTTGGGCGGGCAGGCGAAGGTCCCCAACGTCGCCGGTACCTGGAAGGACCTCACCATCAACGTCAACTTGATGGCGAACAACCTGACCAACCAGGTGCGCAACATCGCTCAGGTGACCACCGCGGTCGCCAACGGCGACCTGTCCAAGAAGATTGACGTCGACGCGCGCGGCGAGATCTTGGAGCTCAAGACCACGATCAACACCATGGTCGACCGGCTGTCCGATTTCGCCTCCGAGGTCACCCGAGTGGCCCGCGAGGTGGGCACCGAGGGCAAGCTCGGTGGGCAGGCCGAGGTGATCGGTGTGTCGGGCACGTGGCAGCGATTGACCGAGAACGTCAACGTGCTGGCGGGCAACCTGACCACGCAGGTGCGCGCGATCGCCGCGGTGGCCACCGCGGTGACGGCCGGGGACCTGACCCGCCAGATCACGGTGGATGCCTCCGGCGAGGTCGCCGACCTCAAAGACAACATCAACCAGATGATCGCCAACCTCAAAGAGACCACCCGGACGAACAAGGAACAGGACTGGCTCAAGACCAACCTCGCCCGGCTGTCCAGCCTCATGCAAGGCCACCGCGATCTGGCCACCATGGCCTCGCTGGTGCTCAGTGAGCTCGCTCCGCTGGTGTCAGCCCAGCAAGCGGCCTTTTTCCTGGTTCGCGAGGACGGCGATGGGTCGACCACTGGGTTGACCACTGTGGAATTCACCGCCGGTTACGGCGTGCAGAAGTCCGACACCGTCCGTCGCTTCGCCCTCGGCGAGTCGCTGGTCGGGCAGACAGCCTTGGACAAGCGAACGATCCTGGTCACCGATGCCCCGCCGGACTACGCCGTGATCAGCTCCGGCCTCGGCCAAACCGCGCCCATCAACGTGCTGATCCTGCCGTTGCTGTTCGAGGACAAGGCATTGGGCGTGATCGAGCTGGCCTCGGTCAACGAGTTCACGACAGTGCACCGAGACCTGCTCGAGCGGTTGCGCGAGTCGATCGGCCTGAACGTCAACACGATCCTGGCCAACTCCCGGACCGAGATGCTGCTGGCTGAGTCGCAGCGGCTGGCCCAGGAGCTGACCGCCGGCTCGCAGCGGCTCCAGGCGCAGCAGGCTGAGCTGCAGAAGTCAAACACGGAGCTGGCCGAGAAGGCGGCGCTGCTGGCCACCCAGAACCGTGCTATCGAGATCAAGAACGCGGAGATCGAGCTGGCCCGCCAAGAGATCGAAGAGCGGGCCGCCCAGCTGGCCGCCGCATCGCGCTACAAGTCTGACTTCATGGCGAACATGTCCCACGAGCTGCGCACCCCACTTAACAGCGCACTGGTGCTGGCCAAGTTGCTGGCAGACAATCTGGACGGCAACCTGACCGACAAGCAGGTGGAATTCGCCAGGACCATTCACTCCGCCGGCAGCGACCTGCTGCAGCTCATCAATGACATCCTCGACCTGGCCAAGGTCGAGGCGGGCCGGATGGAACCGTCGCTGTCCGATGTCGCGATGAGCGCGGTGGTCAAGTACGTCAGGACGCTGTGCGAACCCCTGGCGGCCGAGAAGGCGCTGCATTTCGTCGTCGAGCTCGATCCGACGCTGCCGCCGATCTTGCGCACTGATGAGCAGCGCCTGCAGCAGATCCTGCGCAACCTGACGTCCAACGCGGTGAAGTTCACCGACGAGGGCGGCGTGACGTTGCGGATCCGGCCTGCCGCGGCCGACGAGGTGGACAACGAAGCGCTCCGTGCTGCACCGGCGCGGGTGGCGTTCGAGGTGGAAGACACCGGTATCGGCATTCCGGCCGACAAGCTGTCGGTGATCTTTGAGGCATTCCAGCAGGCCGACGGCACGACGAGCCGGAAATATGGCGGTACCGGGCTCGGTCTGTCGATCAGCCGCCAGCTGACGCAGCTACTCGGCGGCGAGCTGACTGTCCGCAGCGAACCGGGCGTAGGCAGCGTGTTCACGCTTTACCTGCCCGAAGTGGCCAAGCCCTCCGTGCCTCCGGTTCCGGAGAGCCCGGCACCGGAGGCAGCCCCGGAGACGGGCAGCCCGCCGGAACTGGTCCCCGCTGCCCGCTCGCTGCCGCAATTACCGGACACGCGCGACGCCACCCTGCCTCGTTTCCACGGCGAGAAGATCCTGATCGTGGACGACGACCTGCGCAACGTCTTCGCGCTGAGCAGCATGCTTGAGGCACACGGCCTGCAAGTGGTCTTCGCTGACAACGGGGTCGCCGGAGTCCGCGCGTTGGAGCGCAACGATGACATCGCGCTGGTGCTGATGGACGTGATGATGCCCGAACTGGACGGTAACGCGACGATGGCAGCCATCCGCAACATCAGCCGTTATGCCGACCTGCCCATCATCGCGGTGACCGCGAAAGCGATGAAGGAGGACCGGGCCAAGAGCCTGGCGTCGGGCGCCAACGACTACGTCACCAAGCCCGTGGATACCGACCTGCTCCTGCGGTTGATCAACACATACCTGTACGCGCCGCCGGAGGCCGGGATCTCCGAAGCGGACAACCAGCCGTAACGAGGCGCCGGACCAGCGCCTCCCAGGAGGTCGGCAGCAGGGCCGGCAGGTCGGCAGCAGGAGGGCGATCTGTCCTGAACGCGTGACTCGATCGCGGTCTGTGAGGATCTGGACGCAGGCCGTACGCTATGCTCTGTGATTACCCACAGCAATCCGGCGCAGGGCCTCGCCACGCGCAGCCTCGTGTGCGAACCTGACGGATAGGCTGAGGCGATGACTTTGTGTGCAGGTGCGGTCGGCCTCGTCCTCGCTGACCGGGGCGGGCTCGCCAAGGATGGCCCCAGGGCACTGCGCACTGTCGGCTCGCACCACTGGCATGGAAAGGGAACGTGATGGCGGCACCGAACATTGGCCATTCGGTCATCAGGGTCGTGAACTTCTTCGTGGTCGTAATTTTAATCCTCATCCTGTTGAACCTGTTGGGCCAGCCGATCTCCAACGCGATCCCCAGCGCTGCGCAGAACGTGCGTGACATGATTGGCGGGCTGTGGGAAGGCGTGAAAAACATCGTCCCCGACAACTACTACTACCATCGTCATTGATGCATCATCATCGATGGCCCTGCCTGCGGTGATGGAGCGCGGCGATCAGTAGTAGCACCACCACACCTGCCGTTTCTACCACCAGTGTGGTGACCACGAAGGGCGCCTGCATGACCTCGTGCATACCGAACAAGCCGACGGTCAAGCTGAGAATCAGCCCCATCAAGGTCCCCGCGGTGAATAGCGCCGTCACGATGGCCACTGGGGCGCGCAGGCGAGCTGGTGCCGTCAACAACGCCGTGGCTAGCACGCCCGAACAAATCGCATTCAAGATGAACAGCGGACCAATTATCGGAAGTTCCCGGTAGCCGTCGAGCCACACTCGCAGGTGAATCAGCCCCATAGCGACCGTCAAGCAGACCCCTAGCAACCAGCCAGCCATCAGCACTGACCGTAGCCGCGCATCTCCTTCCCGGCGCTTGGATCCACACCAGGTAGTGGCCTGCATCCGTCACCTCCAGTGATCCCGAATCGCGGTTGTGCTGACACCGATACGGCGCAGCTCCGTACCCTTGATTACCCGCTGGCTGCCGTGACTTAATCGTGACCCTGGAGCCCAAAGTTCGTCTAGTCGGTGCTGATCCCGCCCGGGTAACGAACACGCACATCCGCCCACCGCCTGCTTCGGGCAGCCAGCTATTCCTTCCCGTCAGGGAGCGGTAACAGGCTTCACTATGCCCGAACAGCTCGATATGTCTCCATGCCGGGAAAGCGGGTGCGCTGACCGGAATCAGCGCTTCTTGTTGCGTCCGGGTGCCTTGCAAGCAAGGTCGGTGAACGAGGCCTTGAGCCGCTGAGTCAGGAAGGTGAACAGGTTTCTCGCCGCGGCCGGATCCGGCGACGGGGCACCGATGGTGAGCACCCGGTCAAGCCGCAGCCGGGCCGGGGCGACGGTAGCCAGGTTGCGGCAGTAGGCCTGGGCAGTGTCAACCGCGGGATTAAACGGTGGCTGGTTCACCCCGGCCCGGTACAGGTTGATCTTGGCCATGCTAAACCTGCCGTTGACCTGTGCCATCGGATCGTTAGGCGGGATGAGCGCCATCGGCGTCGTCTTCGTGGCGGCGGCCTGCAGTTCGTTCAGCGCCAACGACGATCCAGGCGTACCCGCCACGGTGAGGTCGGGCGCAGTGAACGGGGTACAGCCCAACGCAGGGTTGATAAACCCGGTTAGCAACCCATTGTCACTGGCATTTTTCAACACCGTGCGGACAGGCAGCGCAGCGATGTTCGCCGGCGTGTCCTGCGCGATACGCCCGTTGCGCAACGCCAGGTAACGGGTGGTGAGGTTGTCACTCTGGTCCTGGTCGACGACCGCAAAGTCACGCGTGGTGGGGCAAGGCTGACCGTCACGGGCCATCCCAACCGGCGGTACTTTCAACTTGCCGGCGGCGATCGCGGCGTTGGCGGCCCGGAAGAATTCAGGAGCGCCGCAGTAGGCGAACTGCCCGAACGGCGAGCCGGGTAGCCCATTGACGCACCCGTCCGAAGCACCAGCCAGCCTCAACGTGTTGCCCTGGAACCCGAACCAGAGCCCGACAACCGAACCCGGCGCCAGCTTTGGTACCACTGGGGGCGCGGCAGGCTGGGTGCCCCGATCGATGACCAGCGGCCGGTAGATGGATAAGGCGCCCGTGGCCGGATCGATGATCGTGGCTTCGACGAAGGCCGATTGGTTGTCGTTGGCCTCCCGGCACGGACCGTTGCGCCGGTTGGTTGCTACCAGCTGATACGGCGTGGCGAGGCCCTGGGCGGTGAGCGGCGCAGGCGGGACGATCAGGGTGCAGTTCGGGTTGGGGTTCTTGCCCCCACCACCGTCTGCCGCCTCCCGCAGCTTGCGATGCCGCTCGTTGTTTCGCCCCTTGGCGGCCGGGTCCGGGTTGGGATCCGGGTCGGCCATGCCAGCTAAAGCGTCTATCTCATTGTCCATCCCGGCGACTGGCGGGGTCGCCGGTGCTGGGGCCGGCTGCGGCGCGGGTGCTGGGGCGGTTAGTGGCCGGGCAACACTCACCGAGACGACCGGCTCCGGGCCGGCCGCGCTATGCCACGACGCCACCAGCGCAATCGGTAGCGCAGCCGCAACAGCAGTCAGGCTCCCGCGGATAAAGCGTGGTCTGCGGGGAGTCACCAGCGCACCTCTCTCGAATCAATTGCCTCCGGTGCATCTGGGGCCTTGGGGCCTGTGGCGACCACATTGGGACAACTTGTGGCCTGTCCGCATATGCCAGCGCACCAGACGCAGCGCACGCCGAACCGGGCGGTGTACTGCCGGGACGTACCTCGTAGGGACCGATCACGGGCGGCTGAAGGTCGTCATACCGGGGCCGCACCGCGGCGGAGATTACGACCCTAGGTCGTCAGCCGCTCCAGACCTGAGAGCGCTCGGTGCTCAACGGCGCTCACAGGTGCGCTGCTGGCGACGAAAAGCCTCGCTTTGCTCCAGCTGACCCAGCGCATACCGCCATTTGCCGGGCACCGCTCTCAGCGAGCCCGGTCGTCGGTACCAGCCGACCGCCGACCGCCACCCGCCAGGTACCGCAGCCGCAGCACAACTGGCTGGGTGACCGCCCGACAGCCGGATCAGGGACGGAACCGATCGCTGCTCGCATTCGTACGTTCGGGTGGAGATACGTGGCAGGGCTAGGCCCACCGGCGTGGCCCTCTTTACGGGCTTCGCCGAGGTCGCGCTCCGCGTGCCCGTGCTGATTTACCGTGTACGATAGACATCTATGGACTACGACAGTCCCAGTTCAGGAAGGGGCCCATGAGCGCCTACAGCCTTCCCGACCTGCCGTACGGATACGACGCGCTCGAACCTTACTTCGACGCGCGTACC
>JAJPIR010000208.1 GCA_021324675.1 Actinomycetota bacterium | reverse complement strand
TCACGGTCGACGTCGTAGTAGTGCTTGCCGCCCTGCCAGTAGTTCCAGATCCGTGCGGAGTGTGGTGTACCGAAATCGATCTGGCGGGAGGGCAGTATAGGCCGGTCGTCGTCTCCGCTCATGGGGCCCGATCGTAGCCACAGAGCAAGCCCTGGCCAGCGAGCCCGCCGCGGTGTTCGCCAACACGAGCTCGGCGGGGCTTAGCACCTGGGGGTCTATCGCAAATGACCGTCTACGCGAGACCCCCCGACACTCCGCCGTCGGTGACCATTCCCCCAGGTTGATCCCGCACGAAACCCGCCACGAAATCAACATCACGCAACACCAAGGCCAATCCGAGTATCGATAGGGTGCCTGGGCCACGGCGTTAGTGACGGCCCTTGGCGTCGGCGCCTGGGCCGTCGTCGTGGGTGCCGACACCGCCGGCACCCTTCCCGTGCCCAGTCAGGACCACCTGACCTGGTGACTAACGACCCTGCCGATGACGTGCGACAACGTGGCATTGTGTAGCGAGGACTCGACCAGGAGGCCGCGATGAGCACCAGCTGCGTTCCTGGGCCCTTAACCCGGCTGGCGCGACGGCATGGGTTGACTCGCTCGCCGCTGCGCCGGAGCACCGATCGTGTCGAGGCGTGGGTTACCGCCGGGGCAGCGGTGCTGGCGTTGTGTGCTGCGCTGCTGGCCGTAGTCGTCGCGATGGGCCTCTACCAGCGGGCGCTGACGGAGGCGGGGACCAAGGTCGCGCGACAGACCTCGGTAACCGCGGTGTTGCTTACCGACGCAGCGACGCCGCCTGAGGAGACACCCGACCAAGGTGCCGCAGGCCAAGCAACCGCCGTGGCGCGTTGGCCACTGCCTAACGGGCAGCAACGCACCGCGCCCCTATCTGTGTATGCGTATCGCCACGCCGGAGACCGGATACCGATCTGGATCGATCAGCGCGGTAACCGCGTCGACCCACCCAAGACATCGGGGATCATGATCGCTGATGCGGTGGGCTACGGGATCTTGTTCCTCGCCGGCGGTTGGGTGCTACTGGGATCGCTGTGGGGGATTGCCTGCTGTGTCTTGGACCGGATCAACGCCGCACGGTGGGACCTGGATTGGGCACGCACCGGTCCAGGCTGGAGCCGTCAAACCTGGCAGTGACGTTGAGGGAGCAGTCTTAACCGACAGGCCGTGTCCGATGGCGATAGCCGGGACCAAGTCCGACCGACCGCAGGGGAACGAGTGCCTCAAAGATTTACGGCCACGGGCCAGGACCTTTACGCGACCGGCCGAGCCAGGTCGGATCGGGTCGGTAGGGTCCCGGGCAATGTTGGTCACCGACTTGCATCACTTTCTTGACCTTCCCGACGACATACCGGGTCCAGCACGCCGCTTGGCGGCGTATCTGAGCAACATCGTGCGGGCGGCAACGGCGGGCGATGCCGGCACCGCCTGGATGACTACGTTGCCCTGCCGCTGCCGGCCAGCCCGCCGGCCCTGCCGGGGCCGGTGATCGTGTTTCGGTCCGAGTTCCCGGTGCCGATCCGCTGGCAGTGCAGCGTTTGCCACGATGAGGGGGTGATCAGCAACTGGCAGGACTCGCCTTACGATCTGCGCCGCCGGCACCTCGCCCTCGCCCGCCCAATCAAGGAGATCGTGATCTCAGAGCAGGTCGCCGCGGCGCTGCGCGAGCTCCGGCTGCTCGACTGTGGCCGCGAGCGTCTGGTGTTCGCAATGTCCACGACGGTTGATCGTGAGGGCGAAGGGCATGCCGCGTAGCCTGTCGAGGTACCCCTTCGCCGAGGTACGCCCCCCGGGGTAGCTCCTCGGGGCATCGGCGAGGGACTGGCCCCGGCGGTGGAGTGGGTGTTTTGGTGGACGCTGCGGAAGCGTCGGCGATCGGCGCGCGCGCTCGGATGATTCGGCGTCGTCGCGGGCTAAGCCTGGATGTGGTGGCCGGTCTGGCCGGAGTTAGTAAGCCGTATTTGTCGCAGTTGGAGCATGGGCGGCGTGGTTTTAATCGGCGGGGTCTGTTGGAGGACCTCGCGGCTGCATTGGGCTGTTCGGTGGCGGATCTGACGGGGCAGCCGTATCTGCCGATAGATCGCAAGGCTGCCGAGGTGCTGGCGAGCCTGCCGAGCATTCGATTGGTGCTGAACGACTTCGGTCCTGTGGATGTGCCGGATTTGACGCCGCGGCCGCCCGAAGTGTTGGCGATAGAGATTGATAGAGCCAACGAGCACTGCAGTCAGGCGAACTATTCGTTGGCGGGACGCGAAATAGCTGATTTACTCACGGAGTCACAAGCCAGCGCATTAACCGTCGCAGCGAAGGACCGGGACCGTGCGTTCACGACGGCTGTTAGTGCGTGTTTTGTAGCGGGTGTGGTGTCTAGCCGTGCTGGCAACATCGATTTGGCGGTGACTGCAGCCCGGCGCGGTTATGACCTGGCACAGCAACAGGACAACCCAAGCCTGCTGGGGTTTGCTCGCTGGTACTGGGCATGCGAACTGACCAGCATGGGAGCACGGACCAGGGCGGATGCCGTGTTGTCTGAAGGAATTGATGAGCTGACACCAGCAGTGCAGCTTTCGACGAGCGCGGACACGCTGCCCGCTGAGCTAGTCGGCATGATGGCCCTTCAACGGGCGCGTAGCGCAGCCCGGCAGCAATGTCACGAAGACGCGCATGCGCATCTAGAGCAGGCAGCACAGCTGGCAAGCCGGGTGGGCGAGAGAAACGGCATGCGGCAACACTTCGGACCCACAAACGTCGCTGCGTGGCGCGCGTCCATCGGAGCAGAGCTCACCGAAGGAGCTCGGGTGTATGAGCAGATCGCGGCTGCTTTCATCGATATTCAGGCACTGGGAAGCCGGGAACGGTCATCCTCGCTGCATTTCGATTTCGCCCGCGTGCTCGCGCAAGAGGGAGGTTCACGTGACGGCGAGGCGATCCGGCATCTGGACATCGCCGATCGCGTCGCGCCGCAGCGCATCCGTAATGACCCGATAGCCCGGGATCTGGTGATGACCTTGGACCGGCGGACCCGGCGTCGTATCTGGGAGCTGGATAGCTTGCGCAATCGCTTCGGGATCGGTGCCCAGCGTTAGCGAACTGCAAACAGCTAGCGTCGATTTCACCGCATTCTCTGTCGGGTGAGCCGGACCATCACCATGATCAGATTTTTTGTGCTTTCCAAGACCGTCCAAAATCTGCGCTTGTTGGGTGATCCAGATCAAATGTGTCTGGCGTGCTCGGGCGGCGAGGTGGGGCGGTGAGCATCGGAAAGCGTCGGCGCCAGGCTGTCCATGCTGGCATCCCTGGGCAGCGAGACCCACGACCGGTCGGGATCATCGACGCGCGGACCCAGGTGGAGCACCTGGGTCCGCGATGAGTCGGCGAGGGCGCATCGGTACCGAGGCCACTACGTGGCGCTGTGCGGCGTGACCGTGCTGGCCGCAAGTTTGACCGATCCGGGATGGGGTCGCTGTCAGGAGTGTGCCTGGTGAGTCTGCTCAGTGACCTGGATGCTGGCTGCCCGCTGGTTGAGTCCCTATCGGAGTCTCCTGGCGGCTGGTCGGCTCCAGATGATGTCGATCTCGCGACCGAGGTGGCAGCTCCGGCGGCGTTGCTGGCTGAGGTGGTGGAGCTGGCCGGCGATTGCGCGGTGTTCCCCAGCCGTCTTCAGGTGGTTGCCGAGCTGGCGCTGGAGCACGACAGCGTGCGCCGGGCACTGGCCGCCGAAGGGACCGCGTCATGAGCCCATTGCATCCCCAGTCCAAAGACCGCTGCAGCGCCGGTCCGCGGCCGCCGGTGGTGTCTTTCGGGGATGCCACCGTGATGACCACCGCCACGGCGGCCCGCTACCTGGATTTGGCCGGTCGCGACTCGGCGCGGATCTGGCTGGCCCAGCGCGGGATCCGCCCGGTCGGTCGCGAGCCGGGCCCCTCGGGACAAAACCTTTATCCCGCCCAGGCGGTGCTGCCGCTCAAGGGCCGGGGACGGCGCCGCCGGCCGGCCTACCCCTGGTGCGACGCGGCAGGGGCGTCGATCCCGTCGGGCGCCCGGGTGGAACAGGTCCTGGTGGACCGCGCGCATGGGGCGCTGGCATCCCGGCTAGGCAAACAAGCGCAGGTAATCCGCCGCAGCCGGGGTACCCGACTGGTGGTGCGCTTCGACGGCGAGACCAAGCCGGTCAGCATCCGCCCAGATCTCGTACGTGTGCGCCCGGTGAACACCGGGCAGATCCTCGACCAGCTGCAGCAGTTGCATGACCTGCTGCTCGCAGGGGGCCACGGCGATGGCCGATAGCCCTGAGCTGGCCGCCGCCAAGCGGCTGTTGGACGAGGCGAAAGACCAGGGGTTTCGGTTCGTACGGCTCGCGCCGGGGGAGGACGGCCCCCTGCGGGGTGTGCGGGACACTCCCCAACACCGCGATGAGATTTACCTGGCTGGGTTCGCCGCACCCGAGTCATGTACCGCGATCCGGCGCCGCCGCTGCTCGTTGATCGTGCCCGGTGGGCTGCCGGTCACGGCGCGGGTTACCGGGGACGCGCTGACGGTGTTGCATATCGTGGTCAGCGACTGGCTCGCCTAACAGGGATTCGCTTTCCGCTGGTCGTTGTCAGCCCAGAGTTACGGAGGGGCCGACCAAGTGTCGCCAGATCGGGCGGGTACTGCTGGGGGAGTTGGTCAGGGAGGCGCTCAGGGATGGAAGGGAGTTCTCCCTGCCGGGTCCCTCCGTCCTGCCTCCCTGCTCTGAACAGGGAATATGGTCTAGCAGGGACCCGTGCATGGTGCTCGGCGGCGCTCCATTAAACCCCTTAAATCGGCGCCCACCTACTCGGACGACGGCCTCCCTCCCCTGGTGGGTTCAACTACGGAAAGTGATATTGGATCCATCCAATAGTGATCCATAGTTTGCCCCTGTTGATCTGACTCCGGCGCGGCAAACGCATCCCACGTGATCGACTCAGGCGTCAGCGCAAGCGAGGTCCTCGCTTGCGGTGGCGGCCGGGAATTGACCTCTGGTCGCGTCGCGACCACCGGATTGTGGCGCTCTGCGGGTGTTGCGGTCGATGGCGGGGGTTGTTTCCATCAGTAGGGAATGTGGGCAGGTGGTGGGGTGGTATGTCGATGGTGTCGATGGAAGACGCTCGTTGGTTGGCTGGCTATCTGCGCAGGATGGTGTCGGCTCGCCCGGCGGCCTGGGCAGGCACCGACTTGACGTTGTCTCAGCTGATTGCGTTGCACCTCATCAGCGCCCAAGCGCCGATGACGCTGCTGTCGCTGTCGCAGGCCTTGGGGACTCGACCACCGGCGACCTGCGCGCTGGTCAATCGGCTGGTCCGCGCTGGGCTAGTCGAGCGTCGCCCGGATCCCGAGGATTTGCGGCGCGTGGTGGTGGCCGTGACCCACCAGTCAGCACAGATGATCGGCAAGATCGACCCGGAGACCGCGCGCCGCCTTCAGGCGGTGTTGACCCGCATGGGCGCGGCCGCGCAACGCGTGTTGACCGAGGTGCTCAAAGACACCGCACGGCGTTTGGCCCGCTAGCCAACCCCCTGATCAGGCACGCGCAAGCGCCTGCCCCCAGATTTCCCGCATCGCCCGACAAACCCCGTCGTTGATTACCGCCGGGGCCGCGCCGGTAGCGGGCCAGGTAGCTGGGAGGAGCGCCGAGGGCCGGATCGCTGGTGATCATGGCGCACCCGTTGACCGCTGGCAGGGAAGGGGTTTTCCGTGATGACACTGCCCACTCGAACACCTGAACAACGTCACGAAGCGTTGCGGAAAGCTGTCGCAGCCAGAACCGCTCGCAAACAGTTGTTGGAGGCGATTGCTCGGGGAGAGCAAACCATTCCCGCGGTGTTGGAGCGGGCGAAGAGTGATCCCGTCGTAGGCAAGACCCGGGTGGCCGCATTGTTGAAAGGCCTGCCCGGTTATGGCCCGGCGAAGGTCACTGCCCTGATGCAGCAAACGGGGATCGTGGCCTCGCGCCGCGCCGCTGGCCTGAGCGAACAGCAGCGCCGCAGGCTGTGTGACGCCTTGGGCTAGCTCCAGCAGTTGCTAGCCGCGAAGCCGGCTGCATGACGGTCACCCGACCCAGCAATGAGCGTGGTCATCTGTTCTGCCCCCGGTTGGTGAGGTTGTCGTTAGGTAAATAACTGACGTCAGATCTCTCTCACCTGATACCGGGATTATCTCTTAGTCCGGTCATCGGCATGTCAATGGTGAACCTGCGCGCCCGCGCGCAGAACCGTCCTTCGGACCGCCTACGTCGACCATTGACACACC
>JAJPIR010000012.1 GCA_021324675.1 Actinomycetota bacterium | reverse complement strand
GGCACCGTGACGGTGAGCTGGGTCGCCGTCGCTGCGGTCACGGTGCCGGCCGTGCCGTTGAAGCTCACCTGGTCCTGGCTGGGGGTGGTGCTGAAGTGCGTACCGGTGATGGTGATCGAATCTCCGGACGCCCCCACCGTCGCCGAGCTGCCGCCGACCGTGGGCGGCGCGGGCGGCGCTGCGTCGTAGCTGAACGATACGCTCGCCTGGCTGCTCACGCCGTTGACCGTGACGACGACGGGGACGGCGCCACCGGAACCGCTGGTCGCCGGGGTGGTGGCAGAGCAGCTCGTGCCGTCGCTGGTGCACTGCACCCCGGTCGCGGCCACGCCGCCGATGCTGACCTGCGTAGCGCCGGCGACGCCGCTCAAGTTGCTGCCGCTGATCGTGATCGCTGTGCCGCCCGCCGCCGGACCGGAGGTCGGGGAGACACCGGAGACGCTGGGCGGGTCGTAGCTGAAGAGCGTCTGGCTGCCGGTCTGGCTGCTCGCGCCGCTGACGCTAACCACCACGTTCACCTGGCCGGTGCCGGCTGGGCTCGCGGCCACACAGCTCGTACTGCTCGCGCACCGGACGTTCGTGGCCGCGGCACCGCCGAAGCTGACGCTGGTGCTGCTCGTACTGAAGTTCGTGCCGCTGATCGTGACCGTGGTGCCGCCGCCCACGCCGCCGTGGCCGGGCGAGAGGGCGCCTACCGTGGGCGGGTCGTAGCTGAAGAGGGTCTGGCTGCCGGTGGGACTCGCCACGCCGCCGACGGTGACCACGACGTTGACCTGGCCCGAGCCCGGCGGGCTGGTCACCGTGCACTGGGTCAGCGTGCAGCTCTGCACGGTCGCCGCCGTGCCGCCGAAGCTGACGCCGGTGCCGCTGGCGCTGAAGTTGGTGCCCTGGATGGTGACGCTGTCGCCGCCGGCGGCGCTGCCGTGGCCGGGGCTGAGGCTGGTAACCGCCGGCCCGCTGCCGCCACTGCTGCCATTCAAGTTGATCTGGCTGAGGGTGGTGATACCGGATTGCTCCCCGACCGTGAGCACCGACCACATGCCTTCAGGGATGCTCCCCTGGAGCTGCTGGGCGGGAGTGAAGAAGAAGCAGCCGTAGCCGTTGCCGTCGCCTTCGTCGTTGCTTGCAGCAAACCAGTAGGTGTCGCCCCACTGGTCGACCGGCGTCAACGAGCCGGTCGGGCTGAAGAACTCGATGTCGATGACCTCGCCGTCGATCCCCGGGCCGTCGAAGTGGTTCCAGCAGAAGAAGAGCTGGTCCGACGGGCTGCCACTGGTCTGCGGCACGAGCTGTCCAGTCCAGGGGCCGAGGTCTTGCATGAAGCCCGCGACGGGCTGCGGCGCGGCCTGGTCGTAGGCGAGCCCGGACCGCGTCGGGGCCGCAGGCCCTCTTCCCCTGCCCCTGGGATTGGGGCGCGGCCCTTTGCCGGGATGCGCTTGCGTGGTCGGCGCGCGTGGCGCCGGCGTGGCGGAGGCCGTCCCAGCGCTGGTGCTGCTCCTCATCGGAGCCATCATCGCGTTGGAGCGCATGCCGCCGGAGAGCGCGTAGGGCAGATCCGCGCTGGGCGTGGTGGGATTCGCCGCGCCGGCCTGCTTGAGATACAGGGCGAAGTCGTAGGTCGCGGCGGCATCCGCATCGGTCTGCCAGTAGACCGTCTGGTTGGTGGCATTGAAGCCGTAGTCCTGCAGCACGGCGGGGGCGGCGAAGCCGGGCGCTGTGAAGGTGATGCGTTCCTGATCTCCGCCGCATGCGGCACCTGGCAACGCGGCCGTCGTCACATAGGTCGAGACTGGCTCCGGCGAAGCCGGGCTGCCGGTCAGCCTGGCGGAGCAGGTGTCGGCCGCGTACGTGAACTGGTCGCTGGCGCTGGTTGGGCTCGTGTGCCCATCCACAGTCACTGTTACATCGACCGTACCAATACCGGGCGGGATTGTTGTAGTACACTGGAACTCCTCTGTCGACCCAAGATAACTCCAAGATGGCGTTGGAGCAGTAGCATCCCCAAACTTGATAACCGTGCTACCCGGTGATGTGCCGAATTGCTGTCCCACCACGGTTACAGTAGTTCCCCCAGCGGCTGGACCGCTATTCGGGGAAATACTCGTCACCACCGGTGCGGCGGGTTCATAGGTATACTGATCTGCCGGCGGGTTTGCACGGCCATCGATACCATCGACCGATACCGTCACCGGGACGGTCGCCCCAGCTACTCCAGGTGGTGCAGTGACCTGGCACGTATATTCTGAACACTGCAGAACCTGTGCAGTCTGGTCGCCAAACTTGAGCACGGTCGTCGGACGGAAGTCCGGCGTTTGACCAGGATCAAACCCGTATCCGCCGATGAATACCACATTGTTCCCCGTAGACGGCCCACTCTTTGGAATCAATCCTGTAATAAATGGGCGTCTCCTGTTGAGGAAGCTCGTCGCCGAAACTTGGTTCACCTCTACCGCTGGCGTCCCCTTGACATCAACAACTGAGGCGACCCAAGGCTGCCAATTTACATCGTTGTCCTCCGTCGATGCCAAGCCAGACCATAACGACCATTCTCATATAGTGCATTCGCTGTTAGTCTCCGATGTGGCATAGCTGAACCACCCTGAGCCTATCCAGCTCGCGGTATCTGTGATTTGATGGTCTACGCTATGCGAACCATCTCCGTGAAAGTATGCTGTAGTTGTCCCCGCTGTCACAAACCACACAGAGAGCGTCTACGTTCCTTGCGCAAGTGCCTCTGAGTCATCCCATTCGCTCTTACCGCTATCAATCGTCTGATAATAGTACCAGAATGGCTGGAACGCAGCGACCCCATTGCCCCATCCATAGCTGATGCCACCCTCCGTGCTACCCGACCTGGGATCATCGCTGCTCTCGATCCATACCACTTGGTTCAGGAATGGATGCGGCGGTGCAACGTCCGGCACATTCGATGCAGCAGGCACCGACACCGAACCCTGTGTTCCCCGATTCGCGGTCGACGTTGGACCGTCCGCGAATCCGTACGCATACGTACTATCACAGGCGGCCAGCGCAGCGGCAGGGTGTACCGCATTGCCCAATAGAGTGCACACTACCGTAACAAGTGCCAGTAGCTCCATTACCGACACCAACAAACAACCCAGCGCACCGGCGTATGACTGACGATCCATGGCATACCTCGATCGCGCGTACAGTCCGGGAATGTTCGGGGATAGTGGCGTCTATGCGAGGTGTGCAGCCCAGCACAGCAGGTAACCCAAAGCGTATCCGCGTCCCGCGAACATCACGCGCTCAATGTTCCGTGAGCGCACGCCACCCAGTCGCAGTTACGACTAGTACACCATCACCGCAGGCTTGGCCGTTATGGTCGGGTCGTGGCATCGTGGGGGCATGCGTACGAAACGATATCGCGTCACCCTCACGCCGGC
>JAJPIR010000247.1 GCA_021324675.1 Actinomycetota bacterium | reverse complement strand
TACGGACGAATTAGCGGCCATCGCCACAAGCACGCTCCACTTCACGGTTCACAGCGAGGGTTTCCGAACCCGTCACTTTTTGTCGGCGAGACTGTACCGTGCGCTATCGGGTGATCGGTAAGACCCAGGCAAAAGCAGTAGAGCAGTGCCAGCTCAGCTTCTCAGCGCGTCCCGGACGGCCTTAGTGGTAGGTGGCACGCTGGCTTTGGGTCCTACGTGGTGCTCCACCGCGTCGAGGGTCTTCAGCCCATCACCGGTGATGAACAGCACCGTTTCGGCGTCCGAGTCGAGTTGCCCAGATTCGGCCAGCTTCTTCGCGCAGGCCACGGTGACCCCACCAGCAGTCTCCGCGAAGACGCCTTCGGTACGGGCTAGCAGCCGGATACCCTCTACGACCTCAGCGTCGGTGACGTCCTCGATGGCGCCGCCGGTGCGGCGGACCACATCTAATGCATAGGGCCCGTCGGCTGGCGCACCAATGGCCAGCGAGCGGGCGATAGTGTCCGGCCTCACCGGCGTAACCACATCATGACCACTCTTGAAGGCTGCGGATACCGGCGCGCATCCGGTGGCTTGGGCGCCGAACACCCGGTACGGCGCGCGCTGTACCAGCCCCAATTCGATGAGTTCGCGGAATCCCTTGTCGACCTTGGTTAACTGGGAACCGGACGCGATGGGCACCACGACCTGATCGGGTAGGCGCCAGCCGAGCTGCTCGGCGACCTCGTAACCCAAGGTCTTCGAGCCTTCGGCGTAATACGGCCGGACGTTGACGTTGACAAACGCCCAGTCGTCGTGTTCTGCGGCCAGCTCAGTGGCCAGCCTGTTGACGTCGTCGTAAGTGCCGTCGACCGCCACCAGCGCACCATCGTAGACAGCGGTGGTGAGCACTTTGGCTCGCTCCAGCGAGGCAGGGATGAGCACTACTGATTCCCAACCAGCGCGGGCGGCTGCGGCGGCTACCGCGTTCGCCAGATTGCCGGTAGACGGGCAGGCGAGCACCCGGAAACCGAGTTGTCGGGCGGCGGCCAGTGCAACCGCCACCACCCGATCCTTGAATGAATGCGTCGGGTTGCCGGTATCGTCTTTTATCCACACTCGGCGAAGGCCCAGCGCGAGCGCGAGCCGGTCGGCGCGAATAAGCCGCGTCAGGCCAGGTTGCGTGTTCGGGTGCGCATCGACGTCGTCGGGGACGGGGAGCAGTTTGCGGTAGCGCCAGATCGACCGTGGTCCAGATTCAATATCTGCCCGGGTGATGGGCTCGAAGTCGTATTCAACCTCTAGCGGGCCGAAGCACTCAGCGCAGGCGAACTCAGCGGCCAGCGGCGTGCTGAATCCACATTCTCGACACACCAGCTCACGCGCAGTTCCCAGATCTAGGGCAGCGCCGGTCGTTGTGGCGAGCGTGCTAGTCATCGCGAGGTCCTCTCCTCATCTCTCCCGCGTGGCGGGTCGGAATTGGCACCGTGGTCGCCAGCGACCTCGCGAAAGCAAGAGGTGCGCGTCAGCTAGCGCCGGTTGCCGGGGCTTCGTCGGGCCGATCCCTCTGCCCCTCTGGATGAGCTATATGCGGTTGTGCTCTTTACCGTACGTCAATCAATGGCCACCGTGCAGGTAAGTCCACCATGCGGGAGCTGGTGGTCGGATCGACCGGTGGTGCAAGGATGGGCGGCGTGAAGCTCCAAGCGGGCACGCTTGCGCCGCTGCATCTCATCCTCGGTGAGGAAGAGCTGCTGGTGGAACGGGCGGCGAAGGCTGTCGTAGATGCGGCGCGGCGGGCTGATCCGCAGACGGAAGTGCGCCGGGTGCGTGCCACCGATCTGGTTCCTGGTGAGCTTGATGAGCTGGTCAGCCCGTCACTGTTTGCGCAACGGCGAGTCGTGGTAGTGGGTGCCGCCCACGAAGCGGGCAAAGATCTGGCTGATGCGGTGCTGGATCATGCACGCCGTCTGGTTGCGGACGCCGAAGGCATGGTGCTGGTCGTCGTCCACTCCGGCGGCGGGCGCGCGAAGGCTTTGATCGATGGGTTGCGCGCGGCCGGCGCCGTGGTCACTGAGTGCCCGCGGATCACCCGGTTCGACGATCGGGCTGGCTTCGTGCGCGACGAGGTTCAGCGCGCTGGTGGGCGGATCAGCGCGGGTGCGGTCACCGCCCTGCTCGACGCAATAGGCTCGGACCTGCGGGAACTCGCCTGTACCGCGGCCCAACTGTGCATGGACAGCGGCGGCTCGGTCGATGAGGCTGCGGTGCGCCGTTACCACCGTGGCCGCGCTGAAGTCACGGGCTTCTCGGTCGCGGAGAAGGCGATGACCGGCGATCGTGCCGGTGCTCTGGAGACGTTGCGCTGGGCGATGCAACTGGGCGTGCCGCACGTCCTGGTCGCCGACGCGTTAGCCGACGCGGTGCGCACGGTGGCGCGGGTCAGCGCATCGGGGCGAGCTGATCCATACCGGCTCGCCAGCACACTTGGTATGCCACCGTGGAAGGTGAAAAAGGCGATGGCGCAGGCTCGCGGCTGGGATCGCGAGGGGCTGGCCAAGGCGATCCAGCTGGTGGCGAAGGTGAACGCCGACGTCAAGGGTGCTGCCGCGGATGCAGAATACGCACTGGAGCGCACGGTGCAAGCGTTGTGCGCTGCCCGCCGCCGCTGAGCGGCGAATCAGGCCGCCGCCGCTGAGCGGCGAATCAGCTAAGTGTCCTGCGCGCCTAGAGCTGGTTGGCCTGCTTAGCCATCGCGGACTTGCGATTCGCCGCCTGGTTGCGGTGGATGACGCCCTTGCTGACGGCCTTGTCCAGTGCCCGGCTGGCAGCCACCAGCTCACCGGCTGCCCGGTCCTTATCACCGGCGGCCGCAGCCTCCCGAAACTTGCGAACTGCAGTCTTGAGCGACGACTTGACGGACTTGTTGCGCAGCCGCGCCTTCTCGTTGGTCCGGATCCGCTTCAGCTGCGACTTGATGTTGGCCACGCGTTTACCTTCGATCTCGCCTTCCGTAGGAGGTGCCGTCGCGCGGCACGGTGCACGATCGTAACAGCTGTAACGACCGGCTCTGCCGCAAACCCCGCACCACACCAGGTTAGGACAGGTGGATGGAAGTACTGAGCAGCCGCATCTTGCTTCGCCCACGCGATCGTGAGCGTTCCACGGTCTTCTACCGCGATGTGTTGGGCCTCGCGGTACACCGGGAATTCCCCGGCGGCACGGTTTTCGCGCTCGGAGGTGGTTTTCTAGAGGTGTCGGGGGGCAGCACCGGGGATCCGAGCCCGGCGACCGCGGTGTGGTTACAGGTTCGTGACCTTGCCGCGACGGCAACGGAGTTGGTCAGCCGCGGTGTGACGGTGCTTCGGGAGCCGCGACGTGAGCCGTGGGGGCTCGACGAGATGTGGATTGCCGACCCAGACGGTTTTCAGTTGGTGATCGTTGAGGTGCCCGCTGATCACCCGCTGCGGACCGACCAGCGTTCGATGAGCACTCAGAACACCCGGTAGGGCAGGAACTTCCCGTCCAGTACCAGCCGCACTCGATCACCTTTAGGATCTTCCTGCCGCTCAAAGGACAGCTCAAAGTCGATGGCGCTCATGATGCCGTCGCCAAACTCCTCGCTGATCAGCTCGGCGAGCGTACTGCCGTACACCTGCACCACCTCCCGGAGGCGGTAGACGACCGGTTCCGTGGCGTCGACCATGTCCGCACCGCGCACCGGTGGCAGCTGGAGAGCATCGACCACCTCGTCGTCGAGCTGTAGCAGTCGCCCCACGGCGCGTGCCTGCTCGGCGTCGAGCGGCTGCTGACCCAACACTGCCGATGTGCTCCACACCAGCGAGCGGTCCAGTGTCTCTGCGATCTTTTGCCAGGGCACTCCGAGACGGTGCTTGGCGGCTAGTGCGGCCGCCGCCGCTTCCCGGCGTCCCAGTGTGGGCAGCGGTACGATGGTCACGTCGGTGTTCTCCCTTCTGAAAACGGAGAGTCCCGATCATCTTTGCCTTAGCTGGCGGTCTCCCGCTGTTGGCAGCAAGCGAGTGCAACACAATGTTTACCGAGGGTTTTGAAATCGCGTTGGCTGAGCGACTCGACATGGCGCTCGGCACCCTCGACGCCCGGATGAGGGCCGCAGGCCAGCTGGCGGCTGAAGGACGCCTCGATGCGTCGTGCGACTATGACGTCATCCTGATGCCACCTGAGGACTACTGAGTGACCACGTTCGCTGACAAGACGTTCACCCCGCCCGAGCTGATCCGCAACTTCTGCATCATCGCGCACATCGACCACGGCAAGTCGACTCTGGCTGATCGCATGCTGCAGCTCACCGGCGTGCTCGACGAGCGCAACTACCGGGCGCAGTACCTCGACCGGATGGACATCGAGCGGGAACGCGGCATCACCATCAAGGCGCAGAATGTCCGGCTACCCTGGCAAGTCAACGGTGTCGATCATGTCTTGCACCTGATCGACACTCCCGGGCACGTGGACTTCACCTACGAGGTCTCCCGCGCACTGGAAGCATGCGAGGGTGCGGTGCTGCTGGTAGACGCCGCCCAGGGCATCGAGGCGCAGACGCTGGCGAATCTGTATCTGGCGTTAGAAAAAGATCTCCGGATCATCCCGGTACTCAACAAGATCGACCTGCCCGCGGCCGAGCCGGACCGCTATGCCGCCGAGCTGGCGCACATCCTGGGCTGCGAGCCCGAGGAGGTGTTGCGAGTCAGTGCGAAGACCGGGCAGGGGGTACGGGAACTGCTTGACGTGGTCGTCGAGCAGGTCCCGCCGCCGGTCGGCGACAGCACCGCCCCACTTCGAGCGATGATTTTCGACTCGGTCTACGACTCCTACCGGGGCGTGGTGACCTACGTCCGCGTGGTAGATGGGCGGATCATCCCGCGGGACCGGATCCGGATGATGTCCACCAATGCCACCCACGAGTTGCTCGAGGTCGGCATCATCTCTCCCGACCAGAAGCCGTGCGACGGCTTGGGCGTGGGTGAAGTCGGCTACCTGATGACCGGGGTGAAAGACGTCCGGCAATCCCGGGTCGGGGACACCATCACCAGCGAGCGGGGCGGTGCCACCGTGGCGTTGCCGGGCTACCGCACCCCCAAGCCGATGGTGTTCGCCGGGCTGTACCCGGTGGACGGCTCGGATTACCCAGAGCTGCGTGATGCGCTGGACAAGCTGCGGCTCAACGACGCTGCACTGAGCTATACCCCGGAGACCTCAGCTGCGCTGGGATTCGGCTTCCGCTGCGGGTTTCTCGGTCTTCTACACCTGGAAATCACGCGTGACCGGCTGGAACGCGAGTTCGGCCTCGATCTGATTTCCACCGCACCGAACGTGGTCTACCGCGTGGTAGGCGATGACGGTATCGAGCAGGTCGTCACCAACCCGGCGGACTGGCCTAGTGGCAAGATCGCCGAAGTGTATGAACCGGTCGTGCGCTGCACCATCATTGCGCCGTCGGAGTATGTCGGCACGATCATGGAGCTGTGCCAGAGCCGCCGCGGCACGTTGCTGGGAGTCGATTACTTGTCGGCGTCCCGGGTGGAGTTGCGCTACACGCTGCCGATGGCCGAGATCGTGTTCGACTTCTTCGACGCGCTGAAATCCCGCACTCGCGGTTATGCCTCGATGGATTACGAGGAGGCTGGTGAGCAGATCGCCGACCTGGTCAAGGTGGACATCCTGCTGCAAGGGGAACCGGTGGACGCGTTCTCCGCGATCGTGCACCGAGAGGCCGCCTACAACTATGGCACCTCGATGGCGAGTCGGCTTCGTGAGCTCATCCCGCGCCAGCAATTCGAAGTGCCAATCCAGGCTGCAATCGGCTCGCGGATCATCGCTCGGGAAACCATCCGCGCTATCCGTAAGGACGTCCTGGCCAAGTGCTACGGGGGGGATATCACCCGCAAGCGCAAGCTGCTGGAGAGGCAGAAAGAGGGCAAGAAGCGGATGAAGACGATCGGGCGGGTGGAAGTGCCCCAGGAGGCCTTCGTCGCCGCCCTGTCGACCGACACCCGCAAGTAATTACGAGCCTCCTAGCAGTCTGGATGCAGACTGCTATTCAACGGGCCTCGGCTACCGCGGTTCGCATCCAGACTGCGGTAACCGCTGGCGCTCAGCGGGTGAAGACGATCTTGCCTGCGGTTTCACCGTCAAGCATTGCCTTGAAGCCCTGCTCGGCGTCGGACATGGGCAGCACAGTGCCGATGTGCGGGCGCAGCCCCGTGAGGTCCAGAAACGACAGCAGGTCGCGCAGCTCGTCACGGGTCCCCATGGTCGAGCCGACCATCCGCAACTGGAGGAAAAATAGCCGCTGGAGCTCGGCGCGGTCGGCGTCACCGCTGGTGGCGCCAGCGCAGACGATGATGCCGCCCGGCTTGAGTGACTTAGCCGAATGCGACCAGGTGGCCTTGCCGACGGTCTCGAACACTGCATCCACCCGCTCGGGCAGCCGAGAGCCCGACTCGAACGCCTGGTGCGCGCCCAAAGAGCAGGCCAGTGCGCGCTTGTCTTCGGTGCGCCCAGTCACCCAGACACGCATCCCGGTAGCCCGGCCCAGCTGTACCAGGGCAGTCGAGACACCTCCCGAGGCGCCCTGGACGAGCATGGTCTGACCCGGGCGTAAACCGGACTTCACGAACAACATCCGGTAGGCGGTCAGCCAGGCAGTGCCCATGCAGGCACCCTCCGGAAAGGTCAGCGACGGCGGCTTGGGCACCACGTTGCGGGCTGGCACCACAACCGTGTCGGCGAAGCAACCCTGCAGTTTCTCGGTGAGCAGCGTGCGACCCGGATCCAGCGACTCGTCGCCCATCCAGCCTGGTCTGCTGATCACAGGATAGATCACTACCTCGGAGCCGTCGGGCAACGTGCCAGCGCCGTCACAACCCAGAATCATCGGGAACTGGTCGGGTTTGATGCCGACGCCGCGCAACGTCCACAGGTCATGCATGTTCAGGCTGGCCGCGGCGACGCTGACGGCCACATAGCCGTCGGGTACCGCCGGATCGGGACGATTCCCCACGCGCAACGAGGCGAGTGGATCGGTGGGGTTTGGCGCTGCGGCGTAGACGGCGAACATGCTGCCCAACCTAGTGCCGGTCGCGGGCAGGTACGTTCCTGGCAGCTAAGCTGCGCTCGTGTTGTGGGCAGTGTGGGATGGGGTGGCCCACTGGTGGGACGGGGTGGAGTTGTGGCTTACCCAACTGGCGTTCGCACTTCAGGTGGCCCTGCTCATGCCGGTGTTGCTGCCGGTTTGTTGGTGGGTCGCCGGGTCATTGGACCAGGTCACCGGTCTGATCTTTGATCGACTCGGCCACCGGTACGCCGGCGACTCAGAGGACGCCCGGGAGCGGTTGTGAGATCCCGGCGCCGCGTCACCGCCGCATTGATTGGCTTGCTCGTACTGGTGGCCGGTGGCTGGCTGGAACGCCACGCGCTGACCGACCCGCCCCGGAGTGGGCGGCCCGTGGCCGTGGTCTCAGCGGCCGACCTGCCAGTGTGTCCGCTTTCCCAACTGCCACCCCAGGCTGCGCAGGTGTGGCAGCTGATCCGGCATGGCGGTCCGTTTCCCTACCGGCAGGATGGCGGCGTGTTCGGTAATCGGGAAGGCCGGTTGCCCTCGCGGCAGGCCGGCTACTACCGGGAATACACCGTCCCGACGCCGGGAAACGATGATCGCGGCCCCCGCCGCCTGATCACTGGGCGCGCTGCTGAGCTCTACTACACCGGCGACCATTACGTGACTTTTGTTGCGGTCGACACTCGCGGGTAAGCCCGTGCCCCGTCATGTGCCCGATGCCAGCCTTGCGCTGGCGCAAGCCCGTTCCCAGGGAGCGATAGCGCACTTGGTTGGTCCAGTGACCAGCAAGGTCGAGGCATTGGAGGCGATCGGCACCGCGTTGAATTTTCCCTCCTGGTACGGCCGAAATCTCGACGCTCTCTACGACTGCCTCGTCGACCTGTCCTGGCAGCCGGCTGGGGAGCACGTGCTGATCTGGACCGGCTACCAGGAACTGCAAGCTGCCGACCCCGACGGGTACCGCGCAGTCGTGGCAGTACTCGACGACGCGGCCGCCGCCAACTCCGAGCGGTCCTTGTCGGTCCTACTCGCCGAGAGCTGAATCCGGTTGGCGCCATCGGTCGTGGCACGTCCCACGGTCATCAGGCGCGTTCCCGCGGGACCAACCGGAGGGCCGGATGGTTGTCACATCCGGTGATCGTGAACGTTTTGGTCAGAAACCGGCTGGCGCCGGTGAGCACGAGTTCGCGGCCTGGGTACAGCGCGTCGGCTGCCTCCAGGAAGGCGCGCACTCCGGCCACCGCGCAGAACTCCAACTCGGAAAGGTTCACCACGGTCACACCATCGGTCACGCTGGCGCGGAGGACCTGAGCGAGCCGGTCAGCATTGCTGGCGTCGAGTTCGCCGCTAATCCGCAGCTGGCCGTCGACAATTCTGGCGGTCCAGATGTCGTCGTCAACGTCATGGTGATGGATCTGCAGCGCATCCGGCAGTAGGCGGGCGTCTGTGTCCGGGTGGTACCGGCACAGTGCACGCACTTGCCGTCGCGCGACTAGGCGCTCGATGTCACGCTCATGCTCGACGAGCTCGGTGTTGTCCTTGGTCAGCGCCCGTAAAGCTGGTCCGTCGGCAGTTGTCGCCAGTCCCGCGTACCCCTCCTGCTGAGCCCGCTCGGCAAGTTCGACATGCAACTCGTAGAGCCGCTCATGGTGGCCACCACACCGGCTACCCATCGCTTCCGCGTCGGCTAGTTCCACTCGCCTGGATCCCTGCGCGTCCGCATCGAGCCAGGAAGCAGGTAATATCCGGTGAAGTACCTTCGTGGAAGCGGCGTGTTTGACCAGCACCTTTTCCCCGCGATCTACCGCAGCCCGGATCCATGCCGCGAGTGCAATCTCGCCGCGTTGCCGGGTCGAGTGCAGGAGCAGGGTATGCCGCGATGTGCCAGGCGAGGCAGCCACAGCCGGTGTCCTACCGCCCAGCGTGGGCTCGCCGCTGCGACGCTCACCGCTACCCACATCACGATCGGGATGATCGCGCACCAAGACCATCTCCGAACTTGGTCCGCCAGGCATGGCAGTTGGTTTAGCCCAGTCCAGCGTAGGGCAAGATCGGCGGCAGTGGCTTTGCGCTCACCTGGAATGGGTCCATGGAGGCGGGCGCTTGTCGGCACGGGCGCGGATACCTTCCCTGCCTTCTGCCGAGGCGAAGCGTGCGGCGGAAATCTCGAGCATGGCCGGAAAGTCCCGCGGCGTGGGACCGGTGAGCAGTTGCTTGGTCAAGGCCAATGCCTGCGGGCCGCCTTTGATGAGCATTCCGGCGTAGCGGTCCACTTCTGCATCCAGCTGATCGCCCGGTACCGCGCTATTGAGCAGGCCAATCGCCACGGCCCGGTGGGCATCGAAGGTCTCCCCGGTGAGGAACAGCTCGTGCGCCGCGTGGCGAAGCAACCGGGGCAGAACGGTCACCGAGATCACCGCGGGTACTACACCGATCCGTACCTCGGTGAACGCGAACGTCACGTGTTGGGCCCCCACCGTGATGTCGGCAGCCGCCAGCAGGCCGATCCCGCCGGCGCGGGCGTGCCCGCTCAGCTTCGCGACCACCGGTTTGGGATGGTTGCAGATACCTTTCAGGATGCCGGGTAACTCGGTAACCGCATCGGGCGGTTCGGTGAGGTCCATCCCGGCGCAAAACACTGGCCCAGTGTGGTCAAGTATCACCACTCGCACCGAATCGTCGCCGGCACTGCGCGCCAAAGCGTCGGACAGTTGGGCCCGTAGCGGGGTGGACAGCGCGTTGCGGTTGCCGGGGGAATCCAGCGTGATGGTCGCGATCCCGGACTGCACAGCCAGGTGCACCAGCTCGGCGGTCATGTTGCGACCGTAGCTGCCGGCTGACCGGCTAGCCGGTCAGATGCGGTGGTCGTTCCACCGACCCTCCCGCATGTCCTGACGGGCTGCGCGGCCGAAGCGGGCTGATGCAGCGGCCAGTAAGTCCACCGCCGCGCCTGCGGCGGTCGGCCCGACCGCGTCTCCGGGATCGCGGCTGCGTCGCTGGCACCCGGGTAGCGCTTGATAGGCGCCATCCAGCGCCTCCTCAAGGCGGGCATCGACGAGGTGGAGCAGCACACGGCAGCGTCCGCCGGTGCGGCCGCGGCAGCATCCACAGTGGATCGCCAGGTTCCCTCGGTGACCCACACCACCACTGCACCGGCCGTCACGGTTGCCATCCTTGCCGCACCGTCAAGGCAAGCCACAATGCGACGGTGGCAGCTGCCAGGCAACTGGGCACGGTGATCGCGCCCAGCCGGAGAAACTCCCGCAGTGTCGGGGCGGCGTCACGGCCGGCCAGTATCTGGCGCCACAGCAGAGTCGCCAGCGAGCCCACGTAGCTAAGGTTCGGTCCGATGTTCACGCCGAGCAGGGCCGCCAGCACAAGTCCAGGGTGCGGCGCAGGCCCTAACGCACCCAGCAGCATCAGCGTCGCCGGGAGGTTGTTGACGAGGTTGCACAGCGCTGCGGCGACACCAGCGATGACCAGTAAACCTGGCAACGTCGGGCCGGACGGCAGCAGTGCACCCAGCGCAGCACCTAGCCCGTGCGCGGTCACCCCGGCAACCACCACCCCAAGCGCCAGCACGAACAAGCAAAACAGCGGGGAAGTCTCCTGGACAAGCCGCCATGGGCCGATCCGCCTGCGGAACAATGCCTTGGCGGCGAGGACCGCGGCGCCGGTTCCCGCCACTGCGACCGGCGAGATACCGGTGTAGGAGGACGCGGCAAACCCGACAAGGGTCAACGTGAGGACCGCCAGGGCAAACTTGGGTGCGGCGATGGTAGTCAGCGGCTGGATCGGCTCCGCGGGAACGGCCAGGTCGGTGACGAAAAACCACCGGAACACCAGGAACTCGACGGCCAGGCTGACCAGCCATGGTGTCACCATCAGCGCGGTGAAGCCGAGAAAGGACAGGCCGGAGACGCCGAAGGCAAGCAGGTTGGTGAGGTTGGAGACGGGCAACAGCGTCGACGCTGAGTTCGCTAGGTGGGTGCACGCGTATACGTGCGGCTTGGGTCGTAGGCGCAGCCGGGCAGCGGTGCCGAACACCACAGGCGTGAGCAGGATGACTGTGGCATCGAGGCTGAGCACAGCCGTAGTGACTGCGGCGGCGGCGAAAAGCAGGGTCAGCAGCCGGCGCGGGCGACCGCGGGACGAACTGGCCAGCCGGTCCCCGAGCCAGCGAAATGCTCCCTCGACGTCGGCCAGGTAAGCCAGCAGCAGGATGGCGGCCAGGAACCCTACGGTGGGTGCCAGGTCGCGCACCTGGTCCAGCGCGTCGGCCGGCCTGACGATTCCCAGCGCCACGGCGATACCGGCTGCGGGTACTGCCACAGTGACTTCGGGCAGTCCACGAGGCTGGATCATTGCAAAGGCGAGCACCGCAGCCAGCAGAATCAGCGCGACCACCTCAGCCGCCACACCGGTCACCGGGTAACCACCAGGAAGAAAGATCAGCCGGTTCGCGCGTCGGCGAGGATGAAGTTCAGCCCAGCTTGGGCAGTGAGGGATCGCCGCACACTGCGGCGATGCTCGCCGCCGCAGCACGGATGCACATGCGGTGTCATGGGCGTCCCCAGTCAGGGCTGTTGTCACCCTCAATCATCGGTGAGATATCACCAGGCGGCCGACGTGCCACTGCCCGGCAGAGGGGAAAGATCACGCAGCTCGTCCACTCCAGGCTTACGATCACGACACAGCGTGCTGGCGGGCGCGACACAGCGTGCACGTGAGCGCGACGCGCCGGGCGCGGGGGAGCGACACGCAGGCAAAGGATCAGGCGGCGGTAACCAGCCCTGCGGCGAGAGTGTTGCCGTTGGCGGTATCTATGACGAGGAAGCTGCCGGTGTGCCGGTTGGCCGCGTAAGAGTCCACAGCCAGAGGCGCGGCCAGCCGGATGTGAGCGCAGCCGATTTCATTGAGTGCCAGCATGGCCGGCGGTTCGCTGTGCCGCAGAGTGTCGAGATCGAGCCGACCGGTCAGCGCGGTGACGATAGCGCGGACGGTGCAGGTGCCGTGTTTGATCAGCACCCGCGCGCCGGGCCGCAGTGGCTGCTCGGATAGCCAGCACAGATCCGCGTTGAGTTCGGTGACCACTTGCGGCGCCTGCGCTGGGCGGGCCAGCACCTCACCGCGGCCGGCGTCGATCTCGTCGCCAAGCAGCACGGTGACCGATTGCCCAGCCGTGGCCTGGAGCACTGGGCCATCGGGAGTGTCGATACCTGCGACGGTGGAGCGGGCGCCGGACGGCAGCGCGACGACCTCGTCGCCCAGCTCGAGCACCCCCGAGGCGACCCGGCCGGCGAGACCTCGGTAATCGGGATAGTCAGCGGTGCGGGGCCGCAGCACCAGCTGAACCGGAAAGCGCATGGGTTCGGCTACCGCCTCCCGCCCGACGGGCACTGTTTCCAGGTGCTCCAGCAGCGTCGGGCCGTGGTACCACGGGGTCAACTCGCTGCGCGTGACGACGTTGTCGCCGTGCAGCGCGGATATCGGTACCGAGACCATTTCGGGTACGCCTAGGGCGCTGGCCACCGCTGTGAAGTGCGACTCGATGCGGCGGAACGTGGGCTCGGCGAAACCCACCAGATCCATCTTGTTCACCGCGAGCACCACGTGCGGCACCCGTAGGAACGCCATTACCGCGAGATGACGCCGGGTCTGCTCGACCAGGCCGTTGCGCGCGTCGACCAGCACCACCGCAAGTTCAGCGGTAGAGGCTCCGGTGACCGTATTGCGGGTGTACTGCACGTGACCTGGGCAGTCGGCCAGGATGAACTTGCGGGTCGGCGTCGCGAAGTACCGATAGGCGACGTCGATGGTGATTCCTTGCTCCCGCTCGGCGCGCAGCCCATCGGTGAACAGCGCAAGATCCAGCTCCGAGCCGCCGCGGGCTCTCGTCGCCCGATCCACTGCGGCGAGCTGATCAGCCAGGATTGACTGGGTATCGTGCAGCAGCCGCCCGACCAACGTGGACTTGCCGTCGTCCACCGATCCCGCGGTGGTCAGCCGCAACAAGCCCGAGACCTGCTTGCAGGGTCGAGGCGTTGGTTCGGAGACCTGCTTGCAGGGTCGAGGCGTTGGTTCGGAGACCTGCTTGCAGGGT
>JAJPIR010000233.1 GCA_021324675.1 Actinomycetota bacterium | reverse complement strand
CTAACCCGGTCCGCCTCGCTACACGATCAGCATCGAGTCGCCGAACTCGTAGAACAGGTACTCCCTGGGGATCAACTCCCGTCGGTACACCTCCAGCAAGGGCTCCCGACCGGTGAACGCGCAGGTAAGGACCATCTCGGAGCTCTTGGGCCGGTGCAGGTTGGTCAGGAATGCGTCACAGGCCCGGAACCGGTGTCCTGGAATGATTCTCAGCTCAGTGAACCCGGTGGCAGCCGGGATCTGCCCGTCCTCGTCGGCGACGGTCTCCAGCGTGCGCAGTGCCGATGTCCCACACACCACGATCCGGCCCCCGCGCGATCGGCGTTGGTTGATGGTCTCGGCGGTCTGGGCGGTGACCTCGTAGCGCTCGGCCCTCGGGAAGTCGATTCCCTGGATCGAGTCGGCACGGTCGACCCGGTCCTCGGCGTCGATGTCGCCGATACCGCCTGCGGCGACCCGCTGGCGGAACAACTGCCGGACGAAATGATGCGACCGGGCCGCCAGCAGCAGGGTCACCTCGGCCACCGCGACTCCCCCGGTCCGCAGTTCCTCCAGCAGCGCGGGGGTGAAGTGCCGTCCCGCGGAAGGGAACAACACCGCGCCGGGACGCGAGCCGTAGGCGGTCTGGTAGTACTCCGAGTCGGCGGGCACCTGCTTGAGGTAACCCGGGTAGATCGGCTCGGCAAGCTGGTAGAGGGTGTCGCCGTCGCCGGGGTCTAGCGCGATGCGCCACACCCCCGGATCGGCCTCGGCAAGCAGGCGGCCGGTGACCTGACCGTCCGGGCCGAGCGTAAACCGGGCACCCGGTCGACAGACCGCATCGGGCGCCACCAGACAGTGCCAAATCCCGTCCCCGTGCGGCGAGTAAAAACTGACTGCGACCACCCGGCCGTCTTGGTCCTCGCCATGCAGCAGAGTCGACACCACGCGGGCGTTGTTGACCACGAGCACATCCGACGGCTCGAAGTAGGCACCGATATCGCGGAAGACGCGATGCTCTACCTGATCCGTTCCGCGCCGCACGACGGCCAGGCGCGCATCGCTACGCTCGCCGCCACGCGCCTCAGGTGGCTCCTGCGACACCAGCGCCTCGGGGAGGTCAAAATCATAGTGGCGGGATTTTCAGCACCCTCTGCCATGCCTCTCCATTCCTCCGACCACCCCATCACGGGCACGTCTGGCCACCCGGGTGTTGTTCATCGCCCACCCGATGGCCCCCGATCAGTCAGCCACACCGATGACCTTCCTAGGCGTCCGATCAGGCCGGACGTGTCACGGCCTCGCCCTCAGGCTCAGCGCAACCGATGAAAAGCAGCTTCTTCATCGAGGGACCACCGGCCAAGGTCATCCCATTGCCGGTTTTATCCGTATCTCGCTGACCCCCTTTGAGGAGCTTGCGCAACTGCCTAGTCGGACCGTAATGCGTCAATGTTATCGGGAAAGAATCCCATCCGACTGGTGGTGCCAGAGTGTGGCGTAAATGCCTTGCTTGTCCAGTAGTTCGTCGTGGGTGCCTTGCTCCACAATGTGACCTTTGCCGAGAACGACGAGTTGATCCATGCGGATGACAGTGCTGAGTCGATGAGCGACTACGAGCGCAGTTCGCCTGTCCATGAGCTGCCACAAAGCATGTTGGATCAGGCTTTCACTTTCTGAGTCCAATGCGCTGGTGGCCTCGTCAAGCAGCAAGATTGGTGCGTCGCGCAGGATGGCCCGGGCAATCGCGACCCGCTGGCGTTGGCCGCCGGACAGCTTGATCCCGCGTTCCCCCACCATAGTGTCCAACCCCTCGGGTAAGGCCTGGGCGAACTCAGTAACGTGTGCGGCTTGCGCGGCGCGGTGGATCTCAGAGTCGCTGGCACCTGGCCTGGCGAATGCGATGTTGTCGCGCAACGTCCGGTGAAACAGCGTTGGCTCTTGAGGCACATAGGCGATGAGACCGCGCAGATCCGCCTGGCGCAGTCGGGAGATGTCCTGATCGCCAATGAAGATGTGGCCTTGGTCAACATCCATCAAGCGCAGCAGCAGCCGCAGCAGGGTGGTCTTGCCGGCGCCGGAGCGGCCGACCAGACCCATCTTGCTGCCGCTGGGGACGATCAGATCAAGACCGGTAAACAGCGGCGATACGTCGGTATAGGCAAAGCTCACCTGCCTGAAGTGGATTTGCGCTGTCGTGGGGCGCTGCGGTTCCGGTGCGATCGGATCGAGCACGGTCGGCGGGGTAAACAGCAATTCGGTGAATTGCGCAGCTTCAGTCAAACAGTTTTCCAACCGCCGATATGTCTGATTGAACTCGAAGATCACCCGTGTCGCATTCAAGTAATACACGAAGGTCACCACGAGCGCCTCCACGCCTCGCTGTCCACCGCCCAGGCTGATCGCAACAAGCAGGCCTAGTGTGTTGGTCAGCACATACAGCGGCGCGACCACGCTGTCAATACGCAGATTGGTATAATCCCAGGATCGAATGCACAGCCGTCGCTGTTCGGCGACGCGCCTGCGGTGCTCGGCGGCCTCGTAACCCTCTGCGGCGAAGGCGCGCACCGTATCCATGTTCATCACGCTGTCGGCAATATGACCCGACACTCGGGCGATAGCCGCCTCCCGCTGGCCGACCAGTGCCTGGCGACGACGGACAAGCGGCGCGATGATCAGCGCACTGACCAGAATAAGGCTCACCAAAATGACGACCAGCAGCCCGTCGTAGCGCCATAAGACCACCGAGGCGAACACCAGCGGCAAGATTTTGGCGAGGACGGAATACGCGAGCGTATCGACGAAATCTTCGAACCGCGCAGCGAAGCTCACCACACGCTTGGTCAACGAACCGGCGAAATTGTCGTGGAAGAAAGCCGCGTCCTTGGCTAGCAACTCATTCAAACCGATGACGTACAGATCCTCGATCCCACGGCCCGCCGTGCGGTTCATGCAATGCAAGCCGATGCGCCACAGCCCCTCCGCCAAAACCATCAAGGCCGCGAAGCCAAGCACATAAGGCAACACCGTCCCAGCACCGGTGTCGGCACCCGCGGCGAGGCGACCCGCCAGCCGGGCAACGATCACCGGAACAAGGCAAACCAGACAGGTATCTCCCAACGCCGGCAACAACAACCCAGGTACAGCAACCCTACGGTGGCATAAAAGTTCACGACCGTAGTAGCGCAGCACGAGCAACACCGCGGCCTTCCGCGTCGGCACATTGGAGCAAGACACCCCTGTATCACCGCGTGATTCGGCTGCGGCCATCCCTTCCCCCCACGGCACCTTTCAGTGACCAGCCCCTCGATGCTGTCGCAAGGCGACACCGTCACAGCGATCGAATATCAACCCCCCATCGCCCTCCCTAACCTCGCGCTTTCGCCGGATCATGCGTAAAGAGCATGTTCAAAGACTGAAAGATGACGCTGAACAGCGTGGATATGGCTTGTTGAGGATCGTGTCGGGCTGTGTCGAGGAAGCAGCTCTCAGGTGGGTCAGGCTACCGTGTTCTACCCGCAGGTCCGGGTTGATGGGCGGGACGGCGCGTGGTGTCACACGCCGGTGGATTGTTGATCGACATGGTCAGGGTTTCGCGCCTGGATCGGTTACTGGCGACCGGACATTCGAGTAGGTCGCCGCGGCAGCAACGCACAGATTGTGGGTGCCCAATTGAGCATCCAGGCTTGCGACCTGGGCGTATTCATGTATCAACCGCTGAGTACGGGTAACACCCAGATACGCCGGGATGCTGCCATGGTGGGTGTTATGGCTGGTTAGCGGTCCGTCGGTAGCAGGTGAGGGCCT
>JAJPIR010000107.1 GCA_021324675.1 Actinomycetota bacterium | reverse complement strand
GGCGCGAGGCATTGTGCACTTATGTGTCTGCCTACGTTGGCGCGGCGAAGCTGCTTACCAAGCTCGGCGTCACTGATCTTGCCGTAGTCGCGGCCGATCGTGCAGCGACGATCGCAGTCGAGGCGGACTCGCTTGAGGCCCAAGGGATGGCCGCCTATCAGGTGGTGTGTGCGCTGCTGCGCGCGGATCACACGGAGGAAGCAGAGCGACTTGCCGTCAGCATGGCCGAGAAGCTCCATGGATCGGCCACCGCAGAGACATCGACGCTGGTTTCCGTAGCGGGCGCGTTGTGGTTAATTGCGGCCGTGGCCGCCGCGCGCCGCACCGACCGGGGCGAGGCCTGGGCACGCCTCGACGCTGCTGAGCGTCTTGCCGGGTTGCTGGGCGAGGACGCTAACCATGCGTGGACGGCGTTTGGGCCGACCAATGTGCGGATCCACCGGGTGACAGTTGCTGCGGAGCTGGGCGACCCGGGTGAGGCGCTGCGGGCCGCCACGGATGTTGATCCCACGAAATTGGCCGACGGTCTGCGCAGCCGCCGCGCGCAGGTCTACCTCGATTTGGCGTGGGCCCAGGCCCAGCGCAAGCGCGACGCCGAGGCCACACTGCACCTGCTGGAAGCCGAACGCGCCGCCCCGGAAGCGATCCGGTACAACGCCATGGTTCGCGATCTATTACGGGAAATGCTTGCCCGCGCACGTCGACCAAACAGCGTGCTCCATGAGCTATCGGTCCGGGCCGGCGTGCTGGACTAGCCCGTGCCTGAGTATCTCGCACTAGTAGCCTGCGGGGCACCGCTGGCTGCCCGAGTCCACGATGTCGCAGCGGTAGCGGTCCACGCAGGTTGGTTCGTGCGCGTGGTTGCCACGCCCTCGGCAATGAATTGGATAGATACCGCCCAGGTTGAGACGATCACCGGTTCTCCTGTGTTGGTCGAGCAGCGCCAGCCCGGTCGGGCTAAGCGGTTTCCTCCACCGGCTCAGGTCGTCGTGTGTCCTGCCACGTTTAACACGGTGAACAAGCTTGTCGCTGGGATCATGGACAACTACGCCACCGGTCTGCTATGTGAAGCCCTGGCTTCACGGATTCCGATCACCATCGCCCCGATGGTCAACAACCGGCTATGGCCACACCCCACCTGGCAGCACAATCTCGACACGCTCGTCAGCGCAGGGGTGCGATTCATCGACATCCAAACCGGTCGGATCGGTCGGCCGGCCGCCGTCCAATCCTGCACCGGAGGTGACGTCATCGCCGCCTTCGACCCCGCCTGGGTGCTCACCCCGGGCGGCGAACCCGCACAAAAGTCCTAGCTCACGACCTCCACCCGCACAGCCGTACGGGCCGTAACACGCTGCGTCCTCCATTGCCTCATCTGCCGTTTCCTTACCCCGTAACCAAGGGGTAGGCGGGGAGGTGCTCAGCAGTGACAGGCGATGCTGGGCGCTCACGGCTGCGCGAATACCGCCTAGGCCTGGGGTGGACTCAACAGCAGCTCGCCGACAAGCTGGCCCACTTCGCCTGGATCCAACACCGCACCCACGCTGCGGTCAACGCCGACATGGTCGCCAAATGGGAACGCGGCGCCAAGGGCATCAGCCCCCGCTACCGGACCCTGCTGTGTCAACTATTCGGCGTCACCGCAGAACAACTCGGCGTCACCCCCACTGCCTCGCCAGCGCGACACCACCCAGTGCAGGACCCCGAGTCACTGGTCTCCCTGCTTGATGACGCCGCGAACCTGCTCGATCAACTCGGCGCTGCCGGCACCGCGCTGGCTCCCCAAATGCTGTCGGTGTGGAAAGACACCATCACCAGCCGTCGCACCATGCTCGGATTGCTCGACCCCGCCGCCACCGACCCCGCCGGTCACGCCCGAGCCGCCACCGCCACCATCACCGATCTGGAACAGCTTGCCCAGCGCTACCAGACCCTTTACCCCACTGCCGATCCCGCCGCACTGCTCACGCCGGTAACTGCCCACATGCGTATGGCGAATGCGGCATTGCGCCGCCACCATCCGGCCCCCCAGCGGCGTCGGCTGCTGCGCAACCTGGCCACGGTGGCCACCCTCGCCGGCCGCCTCGCCCATGATGACCTCGGCGACGCGGCCTCCGGACGCTCCTACTACAGCCTGGCCACAGACAGCGCCCACCAAGCCCGCGATGACCAGACCGTCGCCATCGCCCTGGGCTACACCGCCCACCTCGCCCACGCAGAAGGCATGACCGCAGCCGCGCTGAACCAGCTCTCCACAGCTCTAACCCATGCCCAGCACGCACCCACCGTCGTGCCTTGGCTCGCGAGCATGCAAGCCACTATCTGCGCCGATTCCGGCGATCACGCCACCGCCACCCAGGCCCTCGACCGTGCCCAACACAAGACCCCTCAGTCAGGTACGCAGCCGCTGTCGCTCATCGACCACAGTCCCACTCACCTACTCGCGACCATCGGCCACATTCACCTTCAAGCCGGCGACCACGAGGCAGCCCAAGCCGCACTCACCACCGCGCTCGATCAACTCCCCCCTACCGCCCGCCGTAGCCGCATCCTCACGCTCGTTGACCTCGCCACGGCAGAGGTGCGCGCGGGTAATCTCGCCGACGCCAGCCGCCACGCCATCACCGCCGCCGGCCTCCTCTACACCACCACCTACGCGACCGGCGCAGTCCGCCTGCGCGCATTCCGCGCCATCGCAGCCCGGCCTCTTGACCCTCAGACCCTACGCGCGCTCGACGATCATCTAGCCTACCTCGCTGCATGACCAGCACGCTCCTACATGGAACTGCTCGCGGCCAAATACCCCCGGGGCTCACGTGCGCCGCAAACCGGCTCACAGGATTGCTGTTAATAGCGGGTGGGACATCGCCATGGCAATGAGTCCTAGGGCGGCCACTGTGAAGGGCGCTATCCGGTATGGGCTGACGATGATGAATGCCAGGTGGCTCGGTATCGCCAAGCTGAAGACGAGCAGAGCCGGGAGAAGTCCGAGCGCACCGAGCCCGATGGTGAGTTCCAGTGCGGCTGTTAACAGCGCTGCGAGCCGGCAGGCGGATAGAAATTTTTTGCTGGCTAGCAGATCCGCCAGTTGAGGCGGACTTGCAAAGCGGATGAATTCACGGTTGCCGGCCGCCGCTTGATAGAGTCCGTACGCTAGATTGTCAACAATTACCCTACCGGACATGAACTGGGCAGATTGCAACTTCCGAAGTCCTGCGACGAGGTAGAGCTGGCTAGCAAAAAATGAAGCGAACATTCCGGTGAGGTAAGCGGCGGGTAGTTGCGTGAACAACCTTGCGGCGTAGTACAACAACAGTGCGGATGCGAGAATGCTGATGCACACAGAGGTGTAGCGAGCACGGTGCAGCGTACGCTCGTATAAAAGCCATGCGATGATTCCACCACAGCAGAAAATCGCCGCGGCCGCAGCCACTGTGCTGGCACTGATAACCACAATAGGGACGAGTCCAATGGCTGCGCCCATACCGGCCCATGCCGCCCGCTGTCTTAATTCCAGCTCGTGCGGAGTAGTCCAGCCTAAGCCGGGTCGATACATTCTCTGATGGGCATCTACGCGGCGGATTCGTTGGACGTCGGCGACAACCGACACTGCTCGCCACAGGCTGGCCAGCACTAGGCACAATGTGGCAACAATAATCATTGGCGTGGTGGCAATCTCCGCAGTAACGTCACCAATTGATCAAGCTCTAGACCAACAGGTAATGATTTTTCTACGTGATGCTTTGTGTCGCTGTCGTAGCGTACCAACCAGTTCCCGGATGAGCCGATTATCAAACCATTCAACGATATTTTTTGGTTCTCCTTGTCCATGAGTCGACGCAACTCCGGCACGGACATAAAATGGCTGTCCGGGGCAAGCCGGACCTCATCATAGTTGAGTACGCGGGGCACCCCTGCAACCTCGGTCCAGAGAAAACCCTTTGTCGAGCCGGAGTACATTCCCCACGAAAATGATCGATTCGGACTGGTCCGTGCACCCCAGCACACGAACAGCGCCAGGAGTACCAGCAATATAAACTCGACCACACTAGCCCTCAATTTTAGGAATTGTGCTCGGTCAAAGGTCCAGCATGCAACAGCTAGTACCGTATCACCCTAGGCGCCTGCCACGATGATCACACTGGGTGCTGGTGGCGAGCCCGCGCGTCTTACCTAGAAGATGCCAGCTGCCTTCTACGTAATCCGATCGCGATATACCCAATACTGTCGAGATCTTGGCATCGCGACGTTTCTGGGTGGGTAAGTTTGCAACAGATGGGGGGAATCTGGTGAATGTGGCGCAGTCTGGGTAGAGATGTCGCGATTACCGCAGTCATTGTTGGCTGCTCGGTCCTGGGGGATGTAGCTGCGCAGGTGGCCTTGGTGCTACGGACACACGAGGACGGCAACTCGGCGTGGGCGGTGACCGCGCTGTTGCTGGCCGGCAACCTCCCAGCGGTCTTGTTCGCGCGCCCGGCCGGCGAGCTGGTTGATCGATATGACAGCCGGGCATTGATGGTTGGTTGCGCACTGGTCCAGGCATTGATCTGCCTGCCCCTGGCGGTGGCCACCTCGATGGGCGTGATGGTGGCGCTGGCGGCTGGACTTGCCACGCTGACCACAGTCGCCGGGCTTGCCCGTAACGCGCTGGTACCTGACATGGTTACCGAGCAGCAACTGCTGCATGCCAACGCGGTGCTGCGGGCAGCCAACGCGATCGGCCGGATGGCTGGATGGCCGATTGGCGGATTCCTCACCGGACTGCTCGGTAGCGATTTTGTCCTGCTGCTCGATGCGGTGAGCTTCGGGGTACTAGCCGCTGGCGCCATGGTGATCCATACCCGTCGAGTACCCAACCCCGCGCCCGGTCCACGCCGCGAGGGCAAGGTGCGGGCGCCGGCTGGGATGACGATAGATCCCATCCTGCCGCTGATCGCGAGCAGTGTTGGTCTGGTGTTGCTGTTCGTGTCGACGACCAACGTGGCCCAGGTGTTCTTCCTCAAAGACATCCTCGGCGCCAGTGACACCGGCTATGGCGTAGTCAGTGCCTGCTGGATGGTCGGGACGGTGCTCGCCGTCCCAATAGTGGCGCAAAGCCGCTGCACCCGTGGAACCCTTGCCTTGATGGTGATCATCAGCGAAGCTGCCACCGGCGTTGCCGTGCTCGGTGCGGGATTGGCCTCATCGCCGGTCACTGTCGGTGCCTGGTACGTGCTGGGCGGTCTGGGCAGCAGCTCAATGCTGATCGCTGGAGCGACGCTGAGGCAGCTGCTCGCACCGCGCGACGCGCGAGGACGCGTTCTAGCCATCTATAACACCCTGGTCAGCGCGGGAGTCGTAGTCGCGCTGGGGCTCAGCGCGGTGCTGATGAGCTGGCTAGGCGCCCGTGGTGTCTTCGTCGTGGCCGGAGTGCTGGCGGTCACGGCTGCGACGCTCACGGGAGGCGTTGTGCACGTTGTCCCACGTCGGCCGTCAAATCCGCGAGGAGATCAGGTAGTTCGGTCAATGACTGGATCTGCCGGACCATGGTGGCATCGGAAGGCAGCTGCTGGAGCAGCCCCCAGGGGCCGCGACGAAGCCATACCGCGTGTATGCCAGCCGCTAACGACGGAATAACGTCATTATCGACTCGGTCCCCTACGTAGACCACCCGGTTCAGGGATGGTGCGCCCAGAAGGTCCAGCGCGTGGGCGAAGAATGCGGGATCGGGTTTTGCCGCGCCGAGCGTCCCACTTGTTGCCACGACGTCCACGTCCATGCCCAATGCGAGCACCTGGGCACGCCGGATCGCGGGCTGGTTACCTATCACGGCGATATTGAAGCCGCCAGCACGCAGCCGCGCCAGCGTGGGGAGAACGTCGGAATAGAGATCCTCGGCGCGCAGGCCACCGTAGGCGTTCTCAAAAGCATTCCGGGTTCCGGCCCAATCATCCCGGTCGATGGCGCCCGGCAGAGCCTTGGCGAGGGGCTCCCCGCGAACGATTGCGGCTCCCACGATCGCGGCCAAGGTAAATGGCGGCACTCCCAGCACCTGCGCCCAGGTCGACCAGGCCCGACTTTCATCGATGAGGCATTCACCGACATCCAGGCAAACCCACCACCGGCCGATCACAGTGCCGTCAGGGCGCATAGCGGCAATGCCCGTTCAGCCAGATACGGCCGTCCGCCCCCTGCGGTGTCCTCGACAAGACACGCGACGCCAACAATGTCTGCCCCCGCTGTTGTGAGCACCTCGGCCAGATTGGCCGCCGTGCGACCCGTGGTCACCTCGTCATCGACGATCAGCACGCGCCGGTTGTGGAAACAGCCGTAGACAAACAGCTCCGGCAATGCCGAGTGCGGCTCCAAGAAAACGTGCTTGTCAGGTAGGTCGAGGTCGAGCCGCCACGAGAGGCGATACGGCGTGCCACTGGCCAAAGCCAAGGCCACCGTAGGCAAGATGCCTCCGGCGTCGAGACCCAACACCAGGTCGTGGGGTCGAAAATCAGCATGGCTGCGCCAGAGTTCCCACAGTGCCCGGCCGACCTCGCCGACCAGGCCCGGCGGCACTTCCTGCTCGATGCCATCGAGGGCGTGCATCACGCGGACTGGCCGGACACCCTTCGCCAATCGCGGCACGTGACGAGCGTGATAAAGATCGACAGCGGACGTTTCCCGCGGTCCAGACGTCACCACCCAGTCACGCTCCCTCGCTTGGTTGCCGGTCGGTTTGAGTAGCTGAGGTTAGGCTAATCGGCATGTGGGTAATCGCCGAGAGCGTTGCTTCGCTGCGGTCGGGGGTATTGCCCGGGTTGGTTGACGAGCTTGGCTGTCGGGCGTGACCTGGCCGCCGCGTCTTCGCCTTCCTCCGTCGGCCTGCGCGGCGTTGGCCGCCACCCCTGAGCGCTGGTCGTTGACAGATCTGATCGATGACCGGTCGCAACACCGTGCGCTCGGTCGGCTGTGTGTTGAAGTCCCGGGCTTGCGTGACCTGCTCGGGGCCGCGGCGCATGCCCTGTACCGCGAGTGCGCCGTCGTGGTTGAAGCCGTCCCGGCAGTCGACTCCGCGCTGGTCATCCTCGCCAGCGCGATGGGCGTGGTGTCGACCGAAGACAACGGGAGCCCGCCTCGCCTGGTGTGGGACGTACGCCCGAGTCCGGAACCCAGCTCTGTCCGGTCCCAGCGACCCGATGCCTTTCCCCTGCACACGGATTCTGCGCACCTGCACCGCCCGCACTCGGTCGTGGGCCTTGCCTGTGTGCAGCCGAGTCGAGATGGCGACGGTTTGTCACTACTCGCCACAGCAGACCGCGTCAGGGAAATACTCCAAGCGGAGGGCCGGGAAGCCGAGGTGCGTCGGCTCCAGGAGCCCCGTTTTCCCTTCGCAAGTGTCTCAGAAAACGGCTTGCCGGTGGAGTTCCGGCCCATCCTGGGCGAAGCGGGCAATTCCATCCAGGTGAGATACCGTGAGCCGCTGCTGCGGTGGGGGCTTCGGCTGTCCTCCCGACCATTCGACGCTGCGCACCACAGCGCGTTAGAGGCACTAAACGGTGTGTTCCGGCGGGCGTCATTGCCCACGCGACTGTTGCTGGCCGCGAACGACTTTTTGTTATTCGACAACCGGCGCTTGTTGCACGGACGCACTGCGCTGGGCGTGGACAGTGGCCGTCATCTCAAGCGGATCAAAATCCATGAACCAGACATAGACAGCTCGACCGTGCAAACAAGGTAACACCGGAGGGACGTGACGGCCGTGATTGTGTCTCACGAATACCGTTTCATCTACATCCGCTGCCGCAAGACTGCCTCCACCAGCATCGAGCTGGCCCTGTCGCGCGTCTGCGGTGACAACGACATCCTGTCTGCAGACCGCCGGCCAGCTCATGAGGACCTTCGCCGGCAGCTCGGTGGCCGAGGGCGGCAGCATGACCGCAACCCCGATGGGACGGTACGTTTTTACGATCATATGCCTGCCGCCGAGGTCAGGCTGCTGGTTGGCGAGGAGGTATGGGGCTCGTACTACAAATGGTGCGTAGAGCGCAATCCCTGGGACAAGGTCGTGTCCCACTACTGCGGTCGCCACCGCGACCCGGCGACGCGACCACCGCTGCGGACCTTCCTCGAGTCAGGAAGCGCCCACCGCGCGGTCAACTTCCGTCTCTACACCATCGGTGGCCAGGTCGCCGTCGACCACATCGCCCACTACGAGCAGCTTGGTACCGAGCTCGGACAGATTGCTAACCGACTAGGCCTGCCACCCGAAACCATGGATTTACCACACATCAACATCGGTGTCCGTCCCGATCACCGTCACTATTCAGAGGTGTTCACTCCGGAGGAACGTGATTTCGTCGCGGAGCTGTTCGCCGACGAGATCGCCCTGCACGGCTATCGCTACCAGCCGCTCGACGGAACCTCGCAATCGGCAGGCGGTATTGCCAAATCCGGCTCTTTCTCGTAAGGATAACCATGACCTCCCTTGCCGGTGGGGAACTTCGCATAAGTTGAGGAGCGCCGTGGACGAGCAGGTTGAGTACGTCGAACAGGCCGAGCGCGTCGAGCAGGTTGTTGAAGAACTACCCGACTATGCACTGATGGTCGATGTCCCTGACTAACTGGGCAAGTGCACGACACACCCGGGGCTAGGCTGAGAGGTGCCTGGCCCCGCTGCACATCTGTGACCAACATCGGGTCGACTCGGCAGGACACCGGCAAAGGATGAGATGTTTGTGCGCATTTCGCCGGAGGTCCTCGTAGCAGCACAGGATCAAGCTGCGGTGCGCCGGATAGTCCGTATGGTCGTGGAACGCCACCATTTGTGCGATATCGACGCCGACCGCCGCATACAGCAAGTGATGCTGTCACACCTGTCGCATCCAGCCGTCGTAGCGGCTGCGCATGCGCTGCAGCGTGCTACCCGATCCGGCAAGCCCAGCTCGCAGGATCAGGTCACGCTGGCCGACCAGCTGCGGCATGCCGCCGCGTGCGCGGTGCGCAGTGACCAGCGAGCGTCGTCCAGTGCGGGTCTGTGGGTGTCGGTGGACTTGGCTGAGCCAGAGAGCCATCTGCGCGAAAGCCTCGCGCGTGCGCTGGCGGTGATTCCGGCCCCGCATCGCTCCCGCAGTGGCGATGACCAGGAGCTAGCCGGCTCGGAAGTGACCCACTGGCGGGACAACGACCGAGCGGTCTTTCGTGAAGCGGTGGATCTCCTGTACGCAGCCTGGCCACCGATGCTCGCTGAACTGCGGCAGATCATCTATCAGGTGGCGTTGCTACGCGGGAAGGCAATCGACGGGTTTACCGATTTCGCAGTGCACGGCGCCGTGATGATCAATCAGAGCCGCTTGGTCGCTGGTGACACCGGGCTATCCGGCGCGGTCCGGCTAGCGGAGGCGCTCGTCCACGAGGGCGCACATACCTGTTGCAACGCCGCTGCGATCAGTCGCCCATTCCTGCGCCCGGCAAGCGGGAACGGCGAGCTGGTGCAGACTCCGCTGCGCGCGGATCCGCGGCCGCTGACGGGGCTGTTTCAGCAGCTAGTTGTGCTGGTCCGCAGCGCCTTGCTCTACCAGCGGTTGCCCGGCGCCAGTAACCCGGCGCACCGTGCCCGGCAGCACAAACTTATCGGTCAGGCCCACCAAGGTGCCGAAACCTTGGCCAGGCACGCCCAGGCCCTCACCGATCACGGGCAGGCAGTCTTGGCGGAGGCAAGGGCCTTGCTCGATGGAGAACTCACCGGAGCTTGCTGATGCCGGCCACCCAGAAGACCAGCTCGGCATGGCCGGTCGAGGTCTTTGCGCCATTTCCGCAGAGCTCGCGTGTGGTGTTCGGTCGGGCGGCCGCCCGCTCCGCCATGTTTGGTCGCACCAGTGCCAGCGGTGGAGCGTCGGTCCTGATCGGCAGCGCCGCGGGGCACAACCGCCACGAGGTGGCTGTGCGGGCGCGAGGCGAGTTGCTGGAGCGACTGAGCAACGTGCTGGCCGGGCGCGCCGCCGAGGCTGCGCACCGGGTGGTGGCGACTTTCGGGCAGCTGCGCCTACAGCGTGCGCCTGCCGTCGACCCGATCCACTGGGGCGGCCCGGAAACGCGGGAAGCCGTGCAGTTGTGGGTAACGGGCCGGTCACTGCTCACGGGAGCCGAGGCGCTGGTACCGGCCGGGGCCACGTTCCTGCAGCATCGCCCGCCTCAGGGATGCCAGGCGGTGGTTCGGGTTGGCTCAACTGGAGTAGCTGCTCATCCAGATCTAGCCGCCGCTGCTAACCATGCAGCCTGGGAGATCCTGGAACGCGACCTGGTACGTCGCAGCTGGTATGACCCACGATCCGTGCCGGCAGTGGTGAGCGGGCGACCGAGCCTGCCCGCTGCTCTGGAACAGTTGCTACGCCACCTTGGACTGCGGCTGACCGTCTTGTGCATCCCTAGCCCAGCAACCGTGGGCTGCGTCGTAGCCTGCCTATCCACCGAGAATGGTGATCGGCAGTCGTTCGGTGCCCGTTGTGGATCAGCCGGCGACCAGCGTCTCAGCGTCGAAAAAGCGGCCTATGAAGCGCTGATGGTGCGGTGGAGCATGAGCACTGCGGTAGCTCTTAAGATCTGGGAGCAATGGGCGGGGAACAACTTGCCCCGCACGGCCGTCGAGCACGCGTTATGGGCGCTGCACCGCCAGGACAGCCTCCGACTGTGGCTAGATCGACCCAATACAGCCGGCACGCTCTCGACATCGCGTACTGCGCCTTGGCCTCCCACAGCAGCCTGGCGCCCGCCAGCGCAACTACTGAGCAAGCTCACCGGTGAAGACGTGATCGCGGTGGACACCACCACGACGCAGGCGCGGGCGGAAGGTCTCGCCGTGATACGGCTCGTCGCCCCCAGGACGTATCCGCTGCCGACCGGTCGGGACAACAACCCCGATGATCCTCCCCACCCTTTCGGCTGAAGGAAACGCGATGGCCGAGCAAAAACTTCTCAGCTCTCACTACAGCAACGTGTTCGCCGACCACTACGACAGCTGGTTCGGAACATCCAGCGAAACCGCCGACACCGTCGAGTTGCTCGCCCAGCTGGCAGGCTCCGGACCCGTGCTGGAACTGGGTATTGGCACTGGTCGGATAGCGCTGCCGCTGCAGGCGCGGGGCGTCGAAGTGATCGGGATCGACGGCTCCGAGGCGATGGTGGCCCAGCTACGCAGCAAACCCGGTGGACAGCACATTCCAGTCACCATCGGCGACTTCAGCCAGGTACCGGTCGAGGGTAGCTTCTCGCTAATATATCTAGCCGCCGGCACCTTTTTCGAGCTACCGAGCCAGCAGGCGCAACTCGACTGCTTTACCAACGCTACCCGCAGACTGGCACCTGACGGGCTATTCGTATTTGATGCCAACCTGCCCGAGACTCTATTCGCTACTCAATCAACGAATGGGCAAGCGTTGGCCACAGACGGGGACCAGCTCATAGTGCGTTACCGGCAACTCGACCCAGCAGCGCAGCGCTATACATCCCATTATGTCATCATCGACGATGGAGCTACCAGGCACCTCAAAGTGGCATTTCGCTATGCTGCTCCCGGCGAACTCGACCTGATGGCGCACCTCGCGGGTCTGCGACTCAAGGAAAGGTTGGGTGGTTGGTCTGGTACGCAGTTTACCCGCTCAAGTGCCTACCACGTGTCCGTATACGAGGCAGACGCAGCCAAACCATCTGGCGTACAAGCGCGGTCAGTAAGCATGCGATAATGTCTGACTCCGATTGAGGGGTAACACGCTGGCTCCAAATGATGGGTAACAGTGAGGATGTGCGCGCCGGCACTGGGTGGGTCTGACCCGATGGGGTAACCGACGCCTGTGGCTGTCCTTGGCGTGATCCGTCGGCCCATTCGGTACCGGTTTGTGCACGCGGCCGGACGGACGTCGTGACTTCATAGGAGCCTGTGCCAGAGGCCCCGTCACTGTTTTGTCCGCCCGCCCGACCGGCGCGTGCCAGTCCCCTCGGTGCTCGGGAAAGGACGGCAAGCTAAGGATGGCAACAAAAGCTCGCAAGGTCACCGGCGGTGTGGATACCCACGGCCAGACCCACCACGCCGCAGTGATCGATGCGCTGGGCCGGCAACTGGCGGATCGCCAGTTCCCCACCACCCCGCGGGGATATCGCGCCCTGCTGTCCTGGCTTGTCAACTTTGGGCAGCTGGAGCGGGTTGGCGTGGAAGGCACCGGCGCTTACGGCGCGGCCCTGAGCAGATACCTGCGCAGCGAGGGTATCGACGTCGTGGAGGTTGACCGACCCGACCGCAAAACCCGCCGAACCCGTGGCAAATCCGACCCAGTCGACGCCTACGCCGCCGCATTGGCAGCACTATCCGGCCGGGCCGCGGGCATACCCAAAAGCCGCGACGGGCAAGTAGAGGCCATCCGAGCGCTGCGCGTGACGCGCCGCAGCGCAGTCAAGGCTCGCACCCAAGCGATCAACCAGCTGCTCGCACTGATACTCACCGCCCCCGCGGAGCTGCGCCAACAGCTCCGGGATCTCAGCACCGGCAGACTCCTCGACACCTGCGCCAGAATGTGCCCTACCGGTGATCTCGCCGACCCGGTCCAAGCGACCAAGGCCGCGCTGCGCCGGCTAGCCCGCCGTCACCAACAGCTCAGCGAGGAAATCCGCGAGCTCGACGCTGAGCTCGCCCCGCTGGTCACCGCCACCGCACCAGACCTGCTGGCCCTGCCCGGTGTCGGCATCCACGTCGCCGGCCAACTGTTGACTACGGCCGGGGACAACCCCGACCGGCTGCACTCCGAAGCCGCGTTCGCCCACCTGTGCGGAGTCGCCCCCATCCCCGCCAGCTCCGGACGCACCAACCGCCACCGGTTAAACCGCGGCGGAGACCGAGCAGCCAACACCGCGCTGCACACCATCGCGCTATCCCGACTGCGCTGGGACCCGCGCACCCGAACCTACCTAGCCCGGCGACGACAAGAAGGACTCACCAAACCCGAAGCCATGCGCTGCCTCAAGCGATACATCGCCCGCGAGGTCTATCGAAAACTGATCAACGCCCCGCACCACACCAAAGACAAGCCCACAGCGGCTTGACGAACGATAGGAGCATCACTGCCCGCCTGGAAACCACCGTCGCCCACGTCATCATCGATGGGGTCTTAACCCGCACCATCCCGCTGACTCTGACTCCGATTAAACGCGCTCGCCTGCAAGGCGCTCGCCCACCAGGCCCGGCTCCATTGCTAGACCAGCGACCCGCTCGGGTCCAGCGCACGGTGTCGTGCCGCGGTGGCACCCAGATCATCGGCCAGCGGGTGCAAGTCGGACTGCGCTATGCCGGTCAGATCGTCACCATCGAAGTCGACGAGTCCACCCTGCGCGTCTACGACCAACGCGACCACTTGATCAAAAATGTTCCCCGCACCAGCCGCAAGGAGGTCCGCAGCCACAAGGCCTACGGTCACACCACCAACCACACAACCGCCTAGGCACCGTTACCCATCATCAGAAGCCAAAACGGCACCCATCATCTGAACCCAGACAGTAAGCATGCGATAACTCTGTGATAACTTTCCTTCCTCTGATCAAGTGCGGCCTTCGGCCGCCGCCGCTGGTCGCCGGGCCGGTCCGGTCCTCGCTCCGCTGCGGGCGGCCAGCCCGGCGGCGGCGCACAACAAAGGCCCGACGACCGAGAACAGAAATCCTCAGCCACCGGGCCTATGCAAGCTGATCAAATTGTTGTCGTGCGTCCAGGCCGGCCTTCTCCGCAGCCGATCCTCTTCACGGTCGATCACTACCCGTCAAGGCCGCTGACGCGTCCCAGGATCACGCTGCGCGTGAGCCTTGACCGGTGGCGCTCGCCCGTAAGGATTGGCCACTACGAAGGCAGGCCCTCGGAATGATCCTCCAGGTTTCCCGGTGGGGTGATCAGTGCCAGGTACGCATGCTCTGCGGTGACCTCGGTGGTGCACGCTGCGGCGAGGAGCGCATGAGCCAGCTGGTCTCCGCCGTTGGGTTCGGACAGCCATGACGCCGCTGCGTCGACCAGGGCGAGACGTTGCAGCGCGGAAAGTCGGGTCTCGCGTTCGGCCAACACCGCCACCGCATCCAGCCGTTGCCGACTTAGCACGGTCTGACCACTCCGCTGCATCGGCATGATTGGCTCGGGCTCACCGAGGACAGAGGCGGCCAGATCCAGCGTGCGAGACAGCTCCAGCTCCGTGAGGATCGGTCGCGGTGCCCGGTGGAACACCCGGGAGACCGCCGACCACTCCTCCAACACCCGCGCCACCGAGCGCGCCCGCCATGGTGTCAAGCGCAGCAGAACTGACGACGACTCCTCGTCGCCCAGCATGAGTGTGCCGCCGTCCAGCTCCACCACCTCACCGTTATCCAGAGCCACCCGCAGGCGGTCAGGATCGGACTGCATAGGGTCCGTCATCGGGTCTCCACCCTCCTGTACAGGGTTGGGGATCAAGGCCGAGGGCAGGTGCACCAACACCAGCTCTCGGCCGCTTCATCAGGGAGCGGGTGCACCCCCTGATTTCACTTGCTCCTTCAGCACGACACCAGGTCCCGCAACTGGTCTGTGCGCCTGCGCCGCCGCCAGTCCCGGCCAGTGGGTAGTCCGTCGCTGTCCAACAGCTCAGGCCATTGTTTGCTGGCTCAACATCAGCGAGGCCACCATGCACGCGGAGCGGGGCGACCACACTGCAGGGCGCGATGCCGTTGACCGCGTGCATACCGCCTGTTACCAGCCGCTGTGCGTCGCCCCTGCGTTGCCACATTCGGGCTAGTCCGGGCGGTGACAGACTCCGGCGGTTCAGTACCGTGCGTCCACATGCCCCGAGCGCCTCGTGTCACCAGCACTGATCTGCTCCGTGCACTGCACCGCGCCGGGTGGACCACGAGCCGTCAATCCGGTTCCCACGTGATCCTGGTTCACCCCGGGCGGGCCGGAGCACGAGTCGTGGTCCCGGTCCATACCGGCCGGATTCTCAAACCGAAGACGCTCGCGGCAATCCTCAAGTCCGCAGAGATCGCGGGCGATGAGCTTCCGGGCCTGTTGTAATCTGCTGTCATGAGCGGGATGGCGACCTACACGATCCTGCTCGACCCCGACCCCGAGGACGGCGGCTACACCGTCACGGTGCCCGCCCTGCCAGGGTGCGTCACCGAAGGGGAGACCGTGGTCGAGTGCATCCAGAACGCGGAGGAGGCAATCCGCCTCTACCTTGACGACCTGCACGACGCGGGCGAGCCCATCCCTGAAGAGAAGGTCGCCCCCCAAGCGATCACCGTTACCGTTGCCGCATAGAGACCGCAACTGACGACGGGCCACCGTCCGCCTGACGCTATGCGTTCTGACCCAGTGCTTTCCTTCATCCGGCACGACACCAGGGTTCTGCGCCTGGTCCCCGCAGAGGGGGCGCGCGGCAAGCCTCCACCAGTCCATAGCGGTACAGCAGCAAAGTACAGCAACCGTGGTGCTCCCGGCGGACCACAGCACCACCCACGAGACCGCTTGACGTGCGTGAATGACCTCAGCAAACCCCACTGCCGACAGTTCGCATCGAGAAGGTCAGGGGTTCGATTCCCCTCAGCTCCACGGCCGAACGCTCAGGTCGATGGCCTGGGTGTTCGTGTTTTCTGGTGTGCGGGTCCCTTCTCTTGCGGTTGCGGAAGAGTCGCGATCTGCATCCGGCTCGCCAGTGCACGGTGTCGGCTTATGCCGCTCCAGCACTGGTTACGACTCGTCGCGTACATCAACCAGCTGAACAGCTGCTCCCATATCCATCTTCATCCGGTTCGAGTCCGCACGCGCGGGGTCGCTCCGCCCACGTTCCTCTGCCCCCACGGCGGACGGCTAGTCTGCGTTAACGATCGCGGGCGGAGCCGCGCCACGGCCGGGACTCACGAGTCGCACTCAGGCCTAGCGAGCCTGGTTACGCCCAGGTTCCGTCCCGATGGCCTTTCCGCTTGAGTGGTTTGGCATTGGTCTCGATGGTGTACGCGTGGCGCCGAACCAGCCCGTGCACCTCGCCCCGCATGCTCTCCCAGGTGTACCCAGTGCCCTCCGCCCTTTGCTTAAATTTTTCCTGGTCGCTGCTGGCGCCCGGATCGGTTTCGCGTAGTGCCTTCTTGTAGGAGTACCCATATCGATCCATGAGGTACCGGCACTCAGACTCCTGCCCAGCGACGTAGATGGTCAATTCGGTCCGCCGTTTGTGCTCCTCGGTGTAGCGGCGTGTACCCCAGGTCCATCGATTCTCTCGAAAGGGTTTCCAGTCCCACCTGGTCAGACCTCCACCGTTGGGATACGCATTTATATCCAGCACTGTCGCTCCACCAATCCGAGCGGCCCTTGCGTGACCAGCTTCGTGATACGCCGTGGCGGCATGCTCATCAACTGGCTCCAGGTCGCGTCGCGCGGATTGTTCCGGCGCGGGAGGGGTGTCGTCCTCGCCGCTAAAGAACTTCCAGATCGCGCCCATGTCAATCCTCTCCCGAATGTCAAGTCGTCGTCGATTTTATGGTATCGCATGAAATGACTCGTTATAAACCGTGCCGATCAACGGATTTCGCATTCGGCGTCGAAGATCACGGAAAGCTCGACTTGGGCCTTGTGTGGCCCGGAACCGATCACCAGGGTGAGGATCCGGCGCTGGTGTTGCTCGTGGATGGCCGCCGCGTGCAGGAGGGCATCGAGCCGTTTCAGTCGGCGAACTTGCCGCAAAAGGCCACCACCGCGTCGAACCCGTCCGCCGGGGCGATCGGCTCGGGCTGGCGGCCGCTGCCCTCGGGTACCTGGGTGATGAACCCGGCCAGCACCGTCGCCCGATCCGCATAAAGGTCGGTCGGATCGGTCAGCCGGTAGAAGACGTCCTGGTTGGAGCCGTCTCGGGCGAGCACCACCCGCTCACGGGGAAACTCCGATGAGGGGTTGTCCCGTGGCGTGTCGGGTTCTCTGCGTGCCGTATTCGGCCGGCTTTTCCCTCCTCAGGGCTGGTCCGGTATTCCAGGCTGGGTCGTAAGGTGGCGGGCATGCAGGTCGGCCAACCGAGTAGGACCGCGATGGCCGTAGCGCGCGCGAGGGCCTACCATCAGGTCGCCGAGGAGCCCCGGGTGTTCACCGATCCTTTAGCCCTGCGAATCATCGGCGAATCCGCTTTGCGGGACAGTGAATTCGACCACGGTCTCGATTCCGATCTGGTTCGTCATCGGCGATTGCTTATCGCGGCGCGCAGCCGTTTCGCCGATGACACGGTGGCGGCTGCGGTCGCTCGGGGGACTGGTCAGGTAGTGATCCTTGGCGCGGGTCTGGACACTACTGCCTACCGCAATACCCATGAGGACGTGCAATTCTTCGAGGTCGATCATCCCGATACCCAGGAGTGGAAACAGCGCCGGCTGTCCGAGGTCGGGATCGCGATCCCGACCTCGCTGACCTTCGCGCCGATTGATTTCGAACGGTCCACGCTGGCGGCCGGGTTGGCTGAGGCGGGCCTGGACCGCACTCGCAGCGCCTTGTTCCTCTGGCTTGGCGTTGCCATGTATCTGACCAGGACGTCGGTCGAGGACGTTCTTCGCTACATCGCCGGCCACGGCGGAGAATCGGAGGTGGTTTTCGACTACCTGTGCCCGGTCTTCTCGACACCGCACGATCGCGGGGCAGGACAACGCCAGGAACGCGCGGATCGCGTCGCCGCGGTGGGTGAACCGTGGCTCAGTTTCTTCACTGCGGACGAAATCCGCAGTGATTTGCTGTCCTACGGTTTCAAGCGGGTCGAGGACCGTTCCGTCGCACAGTTGTTCGCAGCCTACGGCATCCGAACAACTGCTCGTCCAATGGATTCAGGAGGGCACCTGGTCCACGCCAGCATGGCGTGAGCAGCCAGAATCCTGTTCCTGGGCGTCGACGGGACAACCGACGCCCAGCACGTCTCGTGCGAGAGGCCAGTCGCTCCGCGGTGGCTCCGGGCGCTCCCACACCGTTTTCTTCTGCTGCTGTCCGCGCACACTGAGGAGATGAAGCGGGCGTGCGGCAGTCGTGCGTACTGCCTACGCTGTGGCGTCGAGATCCGCATGTTCTTTGGGCCGAGGGCGCCACATTCGAACGCTGGGTCCGATCCCTGCCAGCATGTGCAAACCGGAGATCGGATCCCTTCCACCTCCGACAACGGCCGAAGCTAACGCACTCATGCAGCCGATGAGAGAATGCCCCGCCGAACACCTCGACCGAGCATGGCCGGGCATCAATCGTCACGCCAGTTAACAAGTAGCCGGCGACTGGGTTTTCTGCGAGCTCGCGAGCGGTACACCGGCACCTGCGCACCGGAGACGGCGATGAGTTGACGTGACGGTGGTCAGCGGCTGACGTAGCCGGTAGTGCACACCCTTACGGCTGCCGTAGCCGGTAGTGCGCACCCTTACGGCTGCCGTCGTTGCGTCCATATACAAGGGATCCCAGTACCGTTACCCCTTCACCCCGGCAATGAATTCTTCCTGGGCGCTCGTCTCGGCGGCTTGCGGACAGTAGTGGGTACGGACCCCAGCCAACTGCGTTGCTCCGGGGCCACCCAGCAAGGATGGCCAACCGTGTGGGTCTGTTACCGGTGCTTCAGTAGTGGTATCTGGCTTGCACGATGATCAGTTCTTCGTTGCGGAGCTGGTAGACGAGGCGGTGTTCGTCGGTGATGCGGCGTGACCAGTAGCCGGACAGGTTGTGGGATAGGCGCTCTGGTTTGCCGATGCCGGTTGCCGCGTCGCGGGTCGCTTCTTCGATCATGCGGTTGATGCGCTTGAGGATCGTCCGTTCGTTGGTCCAGGAGGTGTAGTCCTCCCATCCGTCGTGGGTGAAGCTGATCTTCACGCGTCGTCGTGCTGAGGGTCGATCAGCTCTTGGACCTCGGTGCGACCGGCTTCGGCGTCGGCGATGCTGCGCAGGAGGCGGTCTGCGTTGGCGGGGGACCGCAGAAGGTGGGCGGTCTCCATGAGGGAGCGCCACTGGTCAGCGGAGACCAGGTAGGCGCTACCCGCCTTGGAAACAATCTCCACCGGCTCCTGGTCGTCGTTGACCTGTTCGATCAGCGGGAACAGGCGCTTGCGGGCTTCGCTTGCTGACATCGCCACCGTGTCTCACCTCTCGGTTGTACCATATGATGGTACCAGTATGGCGCTGTGAGGGGTGGCGATGCCGTTCTTCACGGGCAGCGCCGGATATTTCCGCCGGCCAGCGCCGTAGGCGGGTGAGCGTCGGGCTGGGCTGTCCTCCGCCTGAGACTGCGGTGTCGGGCCGATTCTGCCTGGATAGGGCGCACTCACGCGTCTCTGGTGATCCCGCCAGGGACGGACCTTGACATTGTACAACTAGTTGGTTGTATTTTTGTGCGATGGCCGAGCAGGACGAGGACCGGGCGGACGCCCTGTTCCACGCGCTCGCCGACCGGACCCGGCGCGACATCATGCGCCGCGTGCTGGGCGGGGAGTACTCGGTCTCCGCGCTCGCGGCGAACTACGACATGAGCTTTGCCGCGGTGCAAAAACACGTTGCCGTGCTGGAGAAGGCCGGTCTGCTCACCAAGCGACGCAGCGGTCGCGAGCAGTTGGCCAGCGGTGACGTGGAGGCGGTGCGGTCAGTGGCGTGCATGCTCACCGAGCTCGAGCAGGTCTGGCGCGGCCGCATCGCGCGCATCGACGAACTCCTCACATCCGACACCGACCAGGAGAACTGAACCATGCCCGTGACCGACGTCCAGCAGGACCTCGACAACCTGACGTTGACCATCACCGCCGACTTCGCCGCGCCGGTGCAGCGGATCTGGCAGATCTACGCCGACCCGCGCCAGCTGGAGAAGGTCTGGGGTCCGCCGACCTACCCGGCGACCGTGGTCGACCACGACTTCACACCCGGCGGCCGGGTGACCTACTTCATGACCGGCCCGGAGGGCGACAAGCACGCCGGATACTGGCAGATCACGACCGTCGACGAGCCAACGAGTTTTTCCTTCGACGACGGTTTTGCCGACCTGGAGTTTAATCCGATACCAGGGATGCCGGTCTCCAAGAACGTCTTTACCTTCACAGAGCACGACGGCGGCACTCGCGCGACCTACGTGAGCACCTATGAGTCCGCCGAGGCGCTGCAGCAGGTGCTGGACATGGGCGTGGTCGAGGGCGCCACATTGTCGATCAACCAGATCGACGACCTGGTCGCCTCCTGAGTGGGCCTGTTCCGGTAGGTCCTAATCTGTGGCTCCCGCGATGCAGACACGTGGACCGTGACGCATCGCAACAAGTGTGCTCGGCGCTCCTAACTCGACAGAGAACTGACCGCGCGAGCTCAACTCGGTCGTTGGTCGGGGTGGCCCGGCTGGGTTGGTCCGCGTGGGAGTCCGGGTAGTCGATAGAGCGGTCCTGATCTGATTGCCAATCGCCGATGAAGCAGAGACGATCAGCCAGATCTTGCTTACCCTCTTTGAGGGCGCAGCTCGCCGGTTGCGACGAGCATCTTAGTCTTGCTCAGGCCAAGCTGGGCATCTGTTCAACCTGGGGTGACGCTGTACCATTTCGGCGTGAAGCGCGGTCCTGGCTGTAACTATGCGTCCGCTCGCATCTTCCTTTCTTTACTTGCTGGTTTCTTTGCTTATGCGGCGCCTTGGGCGGCTTGTCGTTGTTCGCGGATTCGGGCGACTACGGATAGGGTAACGCGGATCTCCGCTGGAAAGCGCTTATAGGGCCGAGTGCTCCTCGACTGCCTACGGGAGCCATCAAGTCGGTCAACGGCATATACGCCTGTCCCTGAACGGGTATTCCGGTACATGATCGGGAAGGCCTGGTGGGGAGAACGACCGCGAGAGTGCTGGGTACCGAACAGCAGCGGACCAGTGGTACGGCCAGATGCTTGCGCCAAGTGGTACGGCCAGATGTCTTCGCCTCGGCGGCAAGGCATTACTAATGCCAATCGTGTTCGCCCTGTGCTATGGGGCCGGTGTCGGTGGGCCGTCGTCTGTACCGCATTTGTCACGGCGTGTTCTTTGCCTACGGCAGAGTTGAATCTAGTACCCTGCATGCCGTTCGTGCCACCGTACGTCACTTGGTGGCAGCGACGTTCTTATGTTCGCTGTGGAAGCTAAATATGAGGAGGATTAATGGGGATCCAATGGTGGAGAAACCTCAGTGTCGTTCTGGCTGTTGGCACAATGGTGAGCATTGCGGGTGTCATCGGCTATACAGCCCAGATGCGTCAGGGTCCGTCATCCATCCCCGCTGTGAAGTCGGCCAGCGTGTCCAATCTGCCGTCGACCACTAGCACGCCGAAGCCGACCAGTCAGACTCTGGCTCCTGGAGCGCCGACTCGGTAATTGGATTCTGGTCGCTGCGGTAGGAGTTCGAGTTCACACTATCCCGTTCATTGGCAGGTGGTTGGACGGCTGCCAGGTTCGACCTCCTGGTCGTGTCCTGTAACCAGCGGTGGATGGGTTGTGGGGATCAAGGTCGAGGGTGGGTGCTGCCTGCACCTGCCCTCGATCAACAACTGAGAGCGAGTCGACGACAACACCCTTGGTCGACCCTGTGCCGGTTTTTCGCATCGAGACAGCCAGGGTTCGATCCCTTCAGCTCCACCTCACGTTGAAGGTTCTACCTATGACCTCCAAACTCCGCCAGTTGCCCGACGGGCTGTGAAGTGCTTGTCAAGCAGCCTCGATGCAGTATCCGCAAGACGCCGCCAGCCGCATTAAGCTGTGGATAATCATGCGTTGAGGAAGTGGTGGTGGAGTTGGCAAGGATGGATGCTCGGGCTGGGGGAACCGGGCTGTTCAACGTCGTCAGTGTTGCAGTGCTCATCGTGGGCGTGCTGGTGATCGGCATAGCTGCTGCCCTGCTCGCCCGCACGCTGGCAGCGGCACAGAGCATCGACAAGAAGGCGCAGACTATCGCGACTAACGCTGGCAAGATCAATGTTGCGACTGACCCGGTCGTCGAGTTGAACCGGACCAATGAGCTCGCATCCTCGATTCTGACGAGTGCTAAGCCGCTCCAAGACCTGCTCAACACGACCGACGCCACTGCCCGCGACATCGCTGGCTTGGCGAAGTCGATCAACGCGACTGCGCAAACCATCAATACCACTGCCGGCACGATCAGGGACACGGCTGGCACGATCAGGGACACGGCTGGCTCAATCGACAAGACGGCTGGCACGATCGACAAAACGGCTGGCACGATCGACAAGACAGCGTCGTAGGGCTGGGAGCCATCAAAGAGCACGCAGGGCGCACATCCGAGCTGCGGTCATTCGCGGAGCTGAGGCAGTGTCGCGGTCTGATCGGTAAGTGACCTTGGCCTCGTCCAACGGTTCGCCTGCGGCACGACGGGCTCGCCTACCGCACTGCCACAACGCGTTCTGACGACCTCCGCCAGTCACGGATCGTAGTTGAGTGCTCACTCCTTGACTACAGTCGTATGGCGATCTAGGCTGCTCACCGGTCGGGGACCGTGCCCATCGAGGGGGTCGTCTCCTGCTAGATTCTCGTATCTAATGCCACTCAACCATGCGGGTATTTCTTCGGTCGCTCAATCGTGTACCTGACGTGGTGCCTCCCGCGCTGCTGATTGCTTTTGGATTATGACGACAAACGTGCTCGCCATCGATTCGGCTCTGTGGGCTGCCATGTCCATCTGGAGAGCCGCAGGATGAACATTCGCTCATTATATGCCCACCGGACCCTGTTAGCCTTATTGGTCGCCGCCGCGCTCGCGGTGGCTTCGCTGACCGCTCTAGTAATTCGTCAACGGGCTTCTCAAACGGAGGGTCAAGTCTTCCTCCAAGCGGGCGGCAGCGTCGGCCCATATCCGTTTGTTTCCCCCGCGGTCGTACCACCAGGCGCAGGTGGGGACCAGGGAGGTCGCGGCGCCTCTTCTCAGGCAGCGACCGGCACGGATGACTCGATGAACTGCGATCTAAACAAACTCATCTCGTACCTAGCTGGTAATCCGCAAGTGAGTGAAGCCTGGGTGCACGCGCTTAACTTCGATCGCACGCTCAGCTGGAGCGGCGGCCGCCGACTCGAGGTGCAGCAGATCCCGTCTTACTTGCGTGAGCTCATCCCGCGTCGCCTGGCCGATGACCTCAGGGTCACCAATTATCAGTTCAGCAACGGCGCGGCCCTCGCGGTGCAATCGGTCCTGGAAAAGGGCACTGCGGTCCTTGTCGACGCCAAGGGTATTGCCCGCGTTCGATGCGTGTGTGGTAACCCATTGACCCCTATGGTCCAACTGAGGGTGCAGCCGATTTATCGTGGTCAGCCATGGCCTAATTTCCAACCTCAACAAGTGGTCGTAACTCAAGGCGCTCAAAGTGAGCCGCCTCGTTCAGGGAAGCCGCCCGCTCAAGGCCAAGCACCGTGTGCCGGTGGCGAATACCGAGGCAATGACGGTCGATGCCGTGCTCCTGATCAGCCGCAGTCAACGGATCACCATGAGCGGTCGATTCCCCAGCATTGGCATGACCGGCCGGTGCCGCCACCGTACGCAGGACCCGGCCGGCCGGATGAGCCTCCGTACCGGGACGAAGGCCTGTACCCGGCTGAGCCCGGCCGCCCTGATCAATCACCATACTGGGACAAGCCCGGTCCCGAGGGGTTCCCGCGACATTACCCCGACAGCCCGAGACGGCCCGACCAGTCGCATCACTCACCGGCGCCGGATGAGCCCAAGCATCGGGACCAGCCCATTGTGCAGGATCAGCCCAAGCACACGGACAAGCCGCCTGCGCCAGACAAAGACGAGCCGGCGGACAACCAACCGGTCGGCTCGAATACTGCGGGCAATCCCGCCCGACATGGTCCGGATTCGGGCAGGTCAGTGGAGCCAGGCACTTCGGTACATCCCGGGCAGCAAGATCGTTCCGATAAGCCGGCGCAGAGGTCCATTACCGGACCACCAGATCAGCGTGCGCAGCCAGGAAAAGACAAGCCGGGCAATGAGGACAAGCCACGACCGCAACGTTCTCCTCGGGGGTCCGATGCCGGAACCCATCGCGCCCAAGAGGATCCCTGAAATCTACCCAATCGAGCACCGTCTGTTCATCTTTTGTTCAGCAGGGCGCAGGATTCTTGTATGGTGCTCCTTCACCGCGTTGGCAATGTCGACGTTGATGAAGGCAGCGCCGAGCACCACTGCGTCGTCGCCGGGCGCACGAGGGACGGGGCGCTCGCCGATGTGTGGAGCGACGTGCAGGCCTACCTGGACGGCTGCTACGTGGCATACGTGCCGCGCTGTGACTGCGGCTGGACTGGGCCGCCGTTCAGCGCAACGCCAAGTGGCTACGCCGCCTGTGAGCAGCTTTGGCGGGACAAACACCTTCAGCCATTTCTGCGCGCCGCGAATCCAGCTCGCACCCGCAGCTGACCTGCCATGCGGGATCCGGCCGCTGCACCGGGGTGGCGGCCGGTTCATCGGGATACCAGTCAGCAGTTACCGAATTACGATCGCGTAGTGGCTACGCGGGTCGGGCAGTCAGCGGCGGCCGTGGTCTTGGCGGGTGGCCGTTCTCTGCGCATGGGCACGGCCAAAGCCGCTCTGGAATGGCATGGTTCCACGCTGCTTCGCCGCACGCTGGGCGTACTAGCCCGCGCGGTAGACGGTCCGCTGCTGGTAGTACGCGGCCCCGGCCAGCCACTACCGGACATTCCGCCGCACGTAGAAGTCGTGGACGATCCTGAACCGGGATGGGGACCACTGCAAGGCGTCGCGGCCGGCCTCGCCGCGCTCGATGGCTTGGCGCCCGCGGCGTTCATCTGCTCGACCGACCTACCGTTCCTGCATCCCGCTTTCGTTCGCCGGGTGCTGAGCGCGCTCACCGATGATTTCGACGTAGTGCTGCCTGTTACGGGTGGCTACCCGCAGCCACTGGCTGCCGCTTACCGGACCACTCTCGGGTCCCTGGTCGCTGAGCTACTGGCCGCCGGTGAGCGGCGCATGACCGGGCTGTTTCAGCGGTGCGCCACACTGCGCATGGACGATGCTGCATTGCTGGCAGACCCAGTGCTGATGCGGGCCGATCCAGCCCTGGAGTCAGTCGTCAACGTCAATTTCCCGGACCAGTACCAAGCCGCCCGGGAAAGGCTTGCGCCGCAGATCACTGTGCAGTGCAGCAACGCGGGAAGCAGCGACGGCCGCAATGCGGCGCGCACCGTTCGCGCTGCCACGTTGTCCGGTGCCGCCGCGGCGGCGGGGCTGGAGTTGCGCAGCCCGCTAATCGCCACGCTCAACGGCAGATCGACCTGCCTTGATGGCGATGTCCCCTTGGTGACCGGGGACACCGTTGCCTTCTGCTGCCCAGACGCAGGTGGGTGAGTTTGATGATCCCGACCGGGACCTGTGCATACGCAACGCACATGTAACGAACCAGGCAACGTAGCGGCTTAACCTGCGAGCAGCGGTTTGAGCAGCTGTTTGTACTCTTAGTAATCGGCTAGTACGGAAAGTTGCCATTGCATTAACCACCCAGAGGGCTTACTTTCGAATTTGCTTGACCACGGGGAGTAAGGGGGAAGCCAGCTCGGATCATCTTGGGGGTTGCTACCGAGCGGCGGAGCGGCGGTTGACAAGCTGCCGGCATGGAGACCGGCTTCGCCGGGCGTAGGTAACGATGTCTGACGGGGAATCTCTCCACTGCGTCACGCTCAGGTGGCTAGAAGCAAATTCGCAGGCTGATCCCAGCCTCTATGGCATACATGACTCCTACTCCATCAGCCGAGAAAGGAGCAACATGAGGGTCTCGGAAATCTTCACCAAGGGTGGTGGCGACCGGGGTTGGAACTACGAGAACTGCTATGGCAATGTCTGCAAGCCTGGCGGGTACTACCCGGACAACGGGCGCTGGACCTACGTCTACGAGAATGACTACAACTGGGCTGGCGGTGGCTACGGATACGGTTACACCCGCAGCCATGGGCTCGACGGCCTCGTAGGGTAACGCCCTGGCGCCCGCCGTCGGTAAGCGTCGGCAACGGATGGTGGTTGCGCACACCGCCGAGACGATGCCTGGCGCGGCCGACATGTCCTGGCCATCACGGTCGGCAAGCGCGCCGGCCATGCGGACAGTAACGGCCTGCTCGATGGCGGGCGGGGCATGCCCGCCACCGGGCTGAGGTCAGGGCCTTTCTTTCACCCTGCGTGCTCAACCGTGTACTGAGAGTTGCTTATTGCAATCACTCTCCGCATCCATTATTTTGTGCTTGCTTGACCACGGAGAGTAGGGGGCCAGCTCGGATACCTAGGGGGATGCTGCCGGGTACAGCGGATTGACAAGCTGCCTGTGTGTGGTGCTGGGGAGAGTGCGCTAAGACGCTGCATCGCGTCAACGTTTGGGGCGGATTACTTCGCGGACTCGTTCTAGCACCGTTCCGCACGATCAGATGAGGTCTGCCGACTTCGCACGGTGCCACGGCGGCACATCATGTCCTCGCGTCGGGTCTGGGTTCTTTCCTTGCATGGCTCTGTCCTCGAGCACGGATAAGGAGCGACATGAGGATCTCAGAAGTCTTCACCTTGGGCGGCGGCGGTGACAACGGCGCTAGCGTCCCGGGCTACAACTGCAAGCGTGACGACTGCACCTACGGTTTTTACCCCTACTTCAACGGCTACGACTACGGCCGGGACTACGGCCGCAACCCTTACTACTACGACGGCTACAACTACGGTGGTTACACCTACAAGGGCCACTACCGGTTGTTGGGAATCTTGTAGTCGGCAGGTCATTGGCGGTGGCCCGAACTCCCGCTCGCGGGTAGGGGCCACCGCCTTGCCGTATGCGCAATTCAACGTGGCGCCACTATGGCCAGAGTAGAGTCGGCAGCCGGACCGAGAGAGTGGAGCAGCTGTGTGGGAAATGCTGCGGTCGTTGGTGCGCCCGGCGTCGGCTGACGGCGGTCTGGTAGAGGCGGCACCGGCGGCGAGCTTGCGGGAGGTCTTCCGGCGGTTTTGGCCCGATGCTCGGCCCTTCTGGCGGTGGTTGTGGCTCAGCCTGGTGTTGATCATCGTGACGCCGCTGGTGGATACCGGCGCCATCTTGCTGTTCAAAGAACTGGTCGACAAGGTACTGGCACCGCGAGATTTCTCCGCCTTCCCCCCGGTGGCCGCAGCTTTCATAGGTATCACGCTGCTGGTCGGGGCGTTGACTTTCCTCGGCACGTATCTGGGAGCGTGGATCGGGGAGAACTTCCTGCACCGCATGCGCACCCGGGTATTTGCCCATCTGCACACGTTGTCAGTGAGTTTCTTCGATCGCCGACCTCTGGGTGACCTGCTGTCGAGACTTACCGGTGATGTGGCCGCCATCGAAAGCGTGGTGCTGTCCGGCGTCATCGGGATCATCGCCAACCTGTTGAAGATTGTCATATTCGCCACCGTGCTGTTCTTCCTCGACGTGCGCCTGGCATTGGCATCGCTGATCGCAGTCCCGGTGTTCTGGATCGCTGCCCGGGTGTTCGCCGGACGCATCAAGATCGCGTCTCGGGAGGTGCGCCGGCGCGCGGGATCTATCGGCGTGGTTGCCGAGGAAAGCCTGGGCAACGCCACCTTGATCCAGGCTTACGGCCGCGAAAGCGCCGAAGTGGACCGCTTTGCCGCGCAGAGTATCGGCAGCGTCAACGCTGAGCTGGCGGCTACCCGGCTGGGCGCGATGTTCTCCCCGTTCGTCGACCTGATTCAGGTACTTGGAGTGCTCACGATCCTCGGGGTGGGCATCTGGGAATTGTCCGCCGGTCGCATCACACTGGGTGGACTACTGGCTTTCCTGGTGTTCCTGTCACAGCTGTACCAGCCGGTGCAGGGGCTGGGTTCGCTGTCGACCTCGCTGTTCGCCGCCGCAGCGGCCGCGGAGCGGATCATCGAATTGCTCGACGAGCAACCCACCGTGACCGCGCCCGCTCAACCGCTCAAACTCAGCCCGGTTCGCGGGCAGCTACGCCTGGAGCACGTCAGCTTCACCTATCCGAACACTGACGCAGAGGTCCTCAACGACGTCAGCTTCACTGCCCACCCCGGTCAGACCACGGCCATCGTAGGCGCCAGCGGCTCGGGCAAGACCACCCTGCTCAAGCTGCTGTTGCGGTTCTACGACCCGACCGCTGGCAAGATCAGCCTCGATGGTCATGATCTGCGGGAACTGCACCCCGACGAACTGCGTGCCAACATCGCGATCGTGCTCCAGGAGACCCTGTTACTCGACGGCACCATCGCCGACAACATTCGAGCCGGCCGGCCCGACGCTAGTGAAGACGAGCTCGTCGCCGCGGCCAAGGCTGCTGACGCACACGAGTTCATTACCGCGCTTCCCGACGGTTACCAGACCCGAGTTGGGCAACGCGGCCGGCTGCTGTCCGGCGGGCAACGCCAACGCATCGCGATTGCCCGAGCGATGATCCGCGACGCGCCCATCCTGCTGCTGGACGAACCTGCTACCGGCCTGGACGCCGATGCCGCCCAGCGGATCCTCGACCCGCTACGCCGGCTGATCACCGGGCGCACCACGATTATCATTTCCCATAACCTGCTCGCCGTCACCGATGCCGATCAGATCATTTACATTGAACACGGCCGCATCACGGAGACGGGAACTCACGACCAGCTATTGATGCGCAACAACCAGTACGCGCACCTCTACCACCTTCACCACCCGGCTAACCCGACGCGCGGGCCCAGCCAGAACGGCCGGTTCGCCGGTACCGGAGCGCAGCCCTGAGCCTTGCCTGCGGGCGAGAGAGGCTCGGGCGAGTGTGGTGGGATCTACGGCATGGACAATCCGGTGCAGAACGTGACGTTCCCGAGCAACGGGGGCACTGCGCATGGGTATCTGGCGCTGCCTGCGGGTGGTCAGGGACCGGGTGTGGTGGTGATCCAGGAGTGGTGGGGGCTGACCAGCCATATCGTCGATGTGGCCAACCGGCTGGCTGCCGAGGGCTTTGTTGCCCTGGCGCCCGATCTGTACGGCGGTACCACCACGCACGATGCCGACGAGGCCGGCAAGCTGATGCAGCAGCTTCCGGTCGACCAGGCGGCTCGCGACCTCGGCGGCGCGGTGGACTACCTGCTCGGCCATGAGGCAGTCACGAGCTCGAAGCTCGGCGTGATCGGCTTCTGCATGGGCGGCGGCTTCGTGCTGGTGCTCGCTGCTCAGCAGGGCGACAAGATTGGCGCCGCAATTCCTTTCTACGCAGTCCTCGGCCAGGATTACCCGAGCTTTGAAAACCTCTCCGCGCCGGTGCTGGGTCACTTCGGTGAGCAGGACGATTTCCAGAGCACCGAAGCGGTGCGCGAACTGGCCGAGACCATTGAGCGGCAGAGCGGGCGGCGGCCCGACTTCCGCTTCTATCCGGCCGGGCACGCCTTCTTCAACGACGAGAACCTGATCGGCACATACGACCCGGAGCAGGCTGCCAAAGCCTGGGACGCCACGGTCAGTTTCCTCCGCGAGCAACTCGGGGCACGTCCGGCGCAATGACGAGCCCGGAAATGCTGCGCTCGCTCGTCAGTGCGTGACAGGCCCGCAATCCGTACTTGGCCCTAGTCCGTATCGATACAGGGTCACAGGTTCATGCTCAGGTCGTCCCTGATCCGGCGGGCGAGCGACTCGTCCATCAGCAGCCGAGCGACCAGGGTGCGAATAACGTCCTGGCCAGTCACCCGGGATGCGCCGATGATCTTAGCGGCGTCGGCGCACCACTGGGTCAGCCGAGCATGGTAAGCCGGCGACAAGTCGACGCTGCGCCGGACAGGTTTGGTGCGGCCGCTTTCTGCCCAGTGCAGGTACTGGGGAGCGAGGTCGCGGTACCGGTTCTGTGGTTGAGCTGCGCGAGGCCGGCCCGAAGCGTGGTTGGCTACGTTGCTCATCAAGACCTCCCTACGGACATCGTTCGTTCCGGGAAGGGATGTGGTTCGCCAGATCGTTGTCCCCGCATCTTTGGTCATCCCACAGGGCGTCCGCCGGAGGAGTTAAGATCAATCGCCTTATCACTAGCAGTGATAGTATTCGGCCGCTTCGGGACAAGCATCCATACCGGAGTGTTTCTGACCCGGCTGCCAAGGGAGTGATGATGTCCCACGACACCCGACCTGAATCGGAGCTGACTCGGCGCGCGGTCGTGGCCGGTACCGGCCTACTGGCCGTGTCTGCCGCGCTTGCCGCGTGCACCAATAACCAGCAGCCGGGCGCGGCGCCTGGGTCGCAAGCCTCCTCGCCCGCGAGTCAGGCACCACCCGACACCTCGACCACCCCGGCTCCCGCGGGTGAACATCTGGGGTCTACTGCTGACATCCCCGTCGGTGGGGGCAAGGTATTTGCAGACAACAAGGTCGTGGTCACCCAGCCGACTGCAGGCACGTTCAAAGGGTTTACGGCAATCTGCACCCACCAGGGGTGCACGGTCAACAAGGTCGCTGACGGCACGATCGACTGCCCATGCCATGGCAGCAAGTTCGCTGTTGCGGACGGCTCGGTCGTGCACGGCCCCGCTCAGCGACCACTCGCGTCCCGTCAGATCACGGTTTCGGGCGACGAGGTGCTGCTGCAGGCCTGAGCACACTCAGCGCCAGGAGGGTAGCCACAGTTCGGCATTCCAATGCTCTGGAGTGATCGAGCCACCGGTGAGGATCGGCCAGAGCCAGATGAAGTTCGCCACCGCCAAACCGAGGTAGATCGAGACCACCAGCAGTCCAGTTCCGCGCCGCTCAGGGCCGTCGGCGCGCCGGCCGAGGATCTCCCCGAGCACCAGCGTCACGGCGATCACGAGAAACGGCGCCACCGGGGTCATGTAGAAGAAGTACATCTGGCGGTGGATGTTGGAAAACCAGGGCAGCCAGCCGGCGGCATAGCCGGTGAGCGCGGCGGCGTAGCGCCAATCAGGCCCGCTGACAGCCCGCCATAGTGCCCAGGCCAGCACGGGCAGGGTGAGCCACCACAGCGCTGGCGTGCCGATGAGCATCACCGTCGCCACGCAGTCCTGCCGGCCGCAACCCGGAGCACCTGCGCCGGACTGGTAGTAGTAGAGCATCGGCCGCAGGCCCATCGGCCAGCTCCACGGCTTGGATTCCCACGGGTGGGGATGGGCGGGCGTCACCAGGTTCTCATGGAAGCGCAGCACCGCAGCGCTGTAGTACCACAGCCCCCTCAGTGCGGCTGGAACGAAGGAAAACGGACCGCCCGCACCGATCTGGTTGCCCACTACGTGCCGGTCGATCGCGGTTTCGCTGCCAAACCAAGCCCACCACGTCGCCAGGTAGGTGAGGACCGGCACTGCCGCGAGCGCCCACGACACCGGCCCGAGATCCCGAGCCAGGGTGCCGGCCCACGGCCGCTCCACCCCGGCGCGACGCCGAGCGCAGGCGTCCCATACCGCGCTCATCACGGCGAACGCGGCAAGGTAGTACACACCGGACCACTTCGTGCCGCAGGCCAGCCCGAGCAGGCCCCCGGCACCAAAACGCCACCACCGCACCCCCAGCCGCGGGCCGAAGTCGTTCTCAGCGATGCGACCTTCCCGGACCACCGTGGCCAACCGCTGGTACACCTGTTCCCGGTCAACGATCAGGCAGCCGAACGCGGCGAGCACGAACATCGCCAGGAAGATGTCGAGCATCCCGATGCGGGACTGCACCTGGCTGACGCCGTCGACGATGAGCAACACCCCAGCAATGCCACCCAGTAGGGTCGACCGGGTCATCCGCCGCACGATCCGCACGATCAGCAGGACGCACACCGTGCCGGACAGCGCGGCGGACAGCCGCCATCCCCAGCCGTCGTAACCCATCACCGCCTCGCCCAGCGCGATGAGCTGCTTGCCTAGCGGTGGGTGCACGACGAGCTCGTAGCCGGGGTTGTCCTCCACCCCGCCGTTACGCAGCATCTGCCAGGCTTGCGGCGCGTAGTGCTTCTCGTCGAACACCGGAGTGCCGCGGTCGGTGGGCAGGCCCAGATTCCACAGCCGTACCAGGCCGCCGATCAGGGTGAGGGTCAGCGTCACCATCCAGCTGCGCAGCCTGTCGGTCAGCGGGGGCGCAAGCAGCCGCGGCAGCGGACCGGTCGGCTTGGGCCATGCCGCCGGCGTGCCGGCATTCGCTGCCCGGACCACCGTCACGGGAGCAGATCGTAGGCTCGGAATCGTGGCAGGCAACTCGGACTCTGCTGTCTCAGATGCTGGGCTCGTTGCGGGGCACCGAGCTGGCGGGGTGCTGGTGCTGGCGGCCACGCCGCTCGGGGACGCGCGCGACGCCTCGCCTCGGTTGGTGGCGGCGCTGGGCTCGGCGGATGTGGTGGCCGCGGAGGACACCCGCCGGTTGCGCGCGCTCGCCGTGGCATTGGAAGTCACCGTGCGCGGCCGGATCGTCTCGCACTACGACGCGGTGGAGGTCGCCCGGCTTCCGGCATTGCTGGAAGCAATCCGCGGTGGTGCGACGGTGCTGGTGGTGACTGACGCCGGGATGCCTGCGGTGTCCGATCCCGGATTCCGGTTGGTGGCCGCGTGCGTGCAGGAGGGGCTGCGGGTGACGTGCCTGCCTGGCCCGTCGGCGGTGACCACCGCGCTGGCGGTGTCCGGGCTGCCCTGCGACCGGTTCTGCTTCGAGGGCTTCCCGCCGCGCCGGGACGGTGCGCGCCGCCGGTGGTTGGCCGGCCTGGCCAGGGAGCAGCGCACCTGGGTGTTCTTCGAGTCACCGCATCGATTGGCGGCGACGCTGGCCGAGGCCGCGAAGCTGCTCGGTGCGGACCGGCGCGCGGCAGTGTGCCGGGAACTCACCAAGCCGTACGAGGAAATTCGCCGGGGCGGGCTCGGGGCGCTCGCCGAGTGGGCGGCTGGCGGGGTCCGCGGTGAGGTCACCGTAGTGGTGGCGGGTGCGCCGGTACCCGGCCCACCAGAGGTGGCAGACCTCACCGACGAGGTGAGCGAGCGGGTCGCCGCGGGCGAGCGGTTGAAAGATGCTGTGAGCGCGGTGGCTGCCGCCCACGGGGTCTCTAAACGAGACCTGTACCAGGCGGCTGTCGATGTGCAGACCCGTACCCTGCCGTCGTGACTGAAGGCAGGGGACGAATCGTCGGCGTGCTGGGTGGCACCGGACCGCAGGGCGGTGGTCTGGCGCTGCGCTGGGCCGTTGCCGGGCTGCGGGTGGTGATCGGTTCGCGGGAGGCTGCGCGGGCCGAGAAGCGCGCTCGAGAGTTGGCGCAGCGAGCGGGTCTGGGCGTGGGCGCTGAGGTACTCAGCGGGACGGACAATGCGGGGTGCGCGCAGCGCGCCGACATCGTGATGGTCACCGTGCCGTGGGAGGGGCACGACGCCCTCCTCATGTCGCTGCGGGAACCGCTCGCCGGCAAGATCGTCGTCGATTGTGTCAACCCGCTGGGCTTCGACGAGCGGGGACCGTGCCCGCTCCAGGTCGCGGAGGGCAGCGCTGCGCAGCGCGCCGCCGCGTTGCTGCCCGACTCACAAGTGATCGCCGCCTTCCACCACGTCTCGGCAGTACTCCTGGCCGATCTATCGATTACCGAAGTGGACTGCGACGTGCTGGTCCTGGGTGATGATCGCGCGGCGGTCGACCAGGTGCGGGTGCTGGCTGACGCGATCCCGGGGGTGCGTGGCGTGTACGGCGGGCGGTTGCGCAATGCCGGCCAGGTGGAGGCGCTAACCGCCAACCTGATCGCGGTCAATCGCCGCTACCGGACACACGCCGGTATCCGGGTTACCGGCCTGCCATGAGTGGCGGGCGCATCAGCGCGATGGCCTAGCCAGCGTGCGCTCGACCGCTTCGACCGTGCGCCCGATCATCTCCGTCGTGAGCGGCATACGCGACAGCAGCCGCCGGTAGAACAGCGGACCCAGCAATAACTCCGCAACCGCCTCGGGATCGGTTCCTGCGCTGATCTCGCCGCGTTCCACAGCGCGGGCGACTGCGTCGTGTACCGGCCGGCGGCGACCGGCGGTGAATTCGGCGAGCAGCAAGCCTAGGCCAGGGTCGTGCTCGGCGGCTGCTACGAGGCCGGGGATCAGTGCCGATGTCGGCGGGGTGGTGAGGATCCGGGCAAGGTCCTCGGCGAAGTGGGTGAGATCGCCGCGCAGGCGCCCGGTGTCCGGTGCCGTCGCGGTGGGCACGATCGACTCCACAGCCGAGCGCAGTACGGCCTCCTTGTCCGGCCAGTGCCGGTAAATGGTGGTCTTCGCCACGCCGGAACGAGCCGAAATGGCCTCCACCGTGGCGGCCCCGAAGCCACGCTCCACCAGCAGCGCGACCGCCGCTTCGATGATCAGTCGGCGGGACCGGGTCACCCGAGGGTCGACCGGATCCGTCGATACCTGCTCCACCATCGCACCTCTCCAGCATCGTATGCTACGATACGGTATCGTAGCGTTAGTTCATTGCCTCGCGGGAGGTGCCCGATGAAAATCGGTATCGAGATCCCCACATGCACACCCGGGATGATGTATCCGGTGCCGTTCGCCACCGTGTCCGAGGTGGTGGACACCGCGCTGGAAGCCGAGCAACTCGGCTACTACGACGCCGGTGGGAACGACCACCTCAGCACCATGCAGTTCGTCCGGAAGGCCTGGACCAACCCGCCGGACTACTTCGAGCCGCTGATCATCCTCGCGCACATCGCGGCGAAGACCTCAGTGCTGCGACTGACTACCGGAATCATGGTGCTGCCGATGCGCGATCCGGTATTGCTGGCCAAGCAGGTGGCGACACTGGACCAGCTCAGCAACGGCCGGGTGACGCTCGGTGTCGCGGTCGGCGGCTACCGCGACGAGTTCGAGGCGGTCCGTCCTGACCTCGCCGGCGCCAACCGCGGAGAGTTCACGCGCGAGATCATTGAGTCACTCCGCGCGCTGTTTGAGCAGCGTCGAGCTACCTACCGGGGCAAGTACGTGCACTTCGAGGACGTCGAGAGTTTCCCGAAACCGCAACAAGTGCCCCTGCCGATCTACTCCGGTGGCAATGTGGACGGCTCGATCCGCCGCGCAGCCGAGCTGTGCCAGGGATGGCTGCCGGCAAAGATTGGGCCTGATAGGTTGGCTCAGGGTCGCGCCACACTGACCCGTTATGCCCGCGCGGTCGGCCGTGACCCGGCCGGCATGGCCGTCGCGCTGCAATCTGTTGTCTGCCTCGGCCCGACCCCAGAGCAGGCCCGCGAGACATTTCTCAACTCCTCGTTTGACCTGTTCCGCACCTCACTGCGCAACACCATGACCAAAGGCGTCGGGCTGGATGCGTACCTGGACAGCAACCTCATCGGCACCCCAGACCAGGTTTGCGAGAAGATCGCTGCCTACCAGCGGGCCGGTCTGGACCACCTCACCGCGCTACTGTTCGTAGGCAACACGATCGGGGAGATGCGCGAGCAGATCCGCCAGTTTGCGCGGTACGTGCTTCCTGAATTCCCCGAGCAGGCAGACTGATTGCCATGAGCATTGATGACCCGTACCGGTGGCTGGAGGACGTGACCGGCGAGCGAGCCTTGTCGTGGGTGCGGGAACGCAACGCCGAGACGATGGCGGAGCTGGCTAGGGGAGCCACCTTCGAGGCATTGCGAGCGGAGATCCGTGAGGTCCTCGACTCCACCGACCGCATCCCGTACATCACCCGGCGCGGTGAGTACCGGTACAACTTCTGGCGCGACCGCGAGCACCCGCGCGGGCTGTGGCGGCGCACCACGCTGGCTGAGTACCGCAAGGAAGCACCGGACTGGGACATCCTGCTCGACGTTGACGCGCTGGCCCGGGACGAGGACGAGAACTGGGTGTATCACGGTGCCCAGTGCTTGCGGCCCGATTACCGGCGCGCGCTGATCTCGCTGTCGCGCGGTGGTGCAGATGCGTCAGTGGTACGGGAATTCGACATTGAGCGCCGGGAGTTCGTCGCCGACGGCTTCATGCTGCCCGAAGCAAAAACCACCGTGAATTGGATCGACGCCGACCGTATCTATGTCGCCACGGATTTCGGCCCGGGCACGCTGACCACCAGTGGCTACCCGCGCACCGTCCGGCAATGGCGGCGCGGCACGCCGCTGAGCGAGGCCCAGTTGGTGTTCGAAGGCAAACCAGACGACGTCAGCGTGTCTGCGTCCCACGATGACACAGCGGGTTTCGAGCGCGATTTCGTCCGGCGAGCGATCGACTTCTACCATTCAGAGCGCTACCTGCGCGCCGGTGACCAGCTACTCCGTATCGAGGTGCCGGAGGATGCGCTCATCGGCGTGCACCGGCAATGGCTGTTGATCGAGCTGCGCAGCGACTGGACGATCGGCCAGACCTATCCCGCGGGTTGCCTGCTGGTGGCCGACTTCGACAAGTTCATGGCTCGGGGTGCGGGCGGGGCGGGGTTGCGGGTGCTGTTCACGCCCGACGAGCACACGTCGTTGGCAGGCTACAGCTGGACACGCCACCATCTGATTCTCAACGTGATGCGTGACGTGGTCAGTCACGTGTCGGTGCTCACGCCCGCTGAGGATTGGCGTGCCGCACCGCTGACTGGGACCCCAGCGCTGTCGACAGTTAGCGCTGGCGGCACCGATTCGCGCGTCGATGACGAATACCTGGTCGACATCGACGGCTTCCTGACTCCATCCACCCTGGCCATCGGCACAATCGGTGACGGCGCGGCCACCGTGCTCAAGCAGGCGCCTGCATTTTTCAACGCGGCGGGTTTCACGGTGGACCAACACTTCGCGGTCTCCGAGGACGGGACCCGGATTCCGTACTTCGTGGTCGCACCGGACTCGGCTGTGCCGGCAGGCGGCTGGCCCACGCTGCTTTACGGCTACGGCGGCTTCGAGGTATCCCTGCAGCCGGGTTACCGGGGGGCCCTGGGTCGTGCCTGGCTGGCCCGCGGTGGTTGCTATGTCAGCGCCAACATTCGCGGTGGTGGGGAATACGGTCCGCGCTGGCATTCCACCACCCTCAAGCACAGCCGCCACCTGGTCTACGAGGATTTCGCCGCAGTGGCTCGAGATCTGGTCGCGCGCGGCCTGACCACGCCGGCTCGCCTCGGCGCCGAAGGCGGCAGCAACGGCGGGTTGCTCATGGGTGTGATGCTCACCCACTATCCGGAGTTGTTCGGTGCCATCGTCGCTGCCGTTCCGCTACTGGACATGCTGCGCTATCACCGGCTGCTGGCTGGTGCCTCCTGGATGGCCGAATACGGCGACCCCGACGATCCAGCCGACCGCGAGCACCTGTTGCGTTTCTCTCCGTACCACCAGCTGCGCGCCGACGGCCGCTGCCCGCCAACGTTGCTGACCACCTCCACCCGCGACGATCGGGTGCACCCTGGCCATGCCCGCAAGTTGGTGGCTCGAATGCGGGAATACGGCCTGCCGGTGACCTACTACGAAAACATCGAAGGTGGCCACGGAGGCGCGGCCGACAACGAGCAGGCCGCCTTCATGGCCGCGCTGGCCTACGAATTCCTCTGGCGCCACCTCGGTGCGTAACGCGCCTACATCGTATGGAGCTATACCGGCGTTTTTGACCCTGATATGTCTCCATATCGACGGAGAGGCTCGTCGTCGATTTATGCGGCAACGTGCATGCACCTTGACGACGCGTGGTTGCTTGTCTAGCGTTAAGTCGCGTAGGTGCATAATGGGGAGGCGATATGGGACTCACGCGGATTGCGGGTGGAGATTGTGGTCGCGACGACTGTCCCGCCATCTTCACGACCGATAAGGACACGGTTGCCGTCCAAGGTTACGTCATGCACAGAAAGGCGCCGGTGGGAGAGGCGATCGTCGAAATCCCGATATCTGTGCTCCAGGAGGCGGCTCGTGCGCTTAGAAGGTGACCGCTGGCGTGCGTTCTTCGATTCCTATCAACGAGAAGCTTTCCGTCTTGAAACCTTGCCATGCTACAGCGTGACAAGCGAACACGTGGAATACCAAAAATATCTGATGACCGGGGTGCTCGATATACCGGATGATGATCCCTGGCTGGTGCGCGTCCGTCATTTTCGCCACACAGGGCGATGGATAGGAAGAGTTCATGTCATCAGCCGGCCGCTGACGGACTACCTGCGATATGAATTTGCGGTCTATCAGCGCACTGTACAGGCTGGTGAGGACGTGAGAATTGTCGATCTCACCCACCAGCCCAATCCAGGCCTGCCTGCGCAAGATTTTTGGCTGTTCGATGACACCGCTGTCGTGCGCATGGACTATGACGAAGACGGCACCCAGTTGGGGCGCGAACTGCTCGAAGACGTCGATCCTGGTCCCTACGTAGCATGGAAGCGGTTGGCTATGGACCATGCTGAGCCGTTCACCGAGGATTGGGTGCATCGAGAAGGGTGACACTCGATCCAGCACGTGCAGGACAAGATCGCCAAAGCTTGGCAAGAGCGCTGCATGACCTGCGCAAAGCATCGGGCCTGTCTGGTGACCGGCTTGCCCGGCGCGCTGGCATGAGTCAAAGCAAGGTAAGCCGCATCGAGACCGGTCGTTTGCTGCCCAGCGTTGTTGATGTGGAACAGATGCTGACCGCGCTTGGGGTCGACGATGCGACCCGGCGCGAACTGCTCACGCTGGCTCGCGTTGCCAATGCTGAGTATCAGGATGTGCGGGCCTCGGTACGTCGGGGCCTCCACCACCGGCAGCGTGAGTTGGCGACGTTGGAAGCCAACGCCACACTGATGCGGCATTTTTTGCCGTCCCTGATCACGGGGTTACTCCAGATACCTCAATACATGCGTGCGGCCATGATTCCTCCTGTTGGTCCGGCGGTTGGTGACATAGGCAAAGCGACAGCGCTGAAGCTGGAAAGGCAAGCGGTACTGTACGATAAGGCTAAGAGCTTCGAGTTCCTGCTGACCGAGTCGGCGGTACGATGGCAACTGTGCGAAGCGTCAATCATGGCAGTACAGATAGATCGGCTCGTGTCGTTGTCGCAGCAGCCGAACATTCGCATCGGTGTGTTACCGCTATCGAGACAGGTCCGCAATGGCGCATATCATACCTTTGTTATCTATGATCGTCGCCTGGTAACTATCGAGCTGTTTTCTGGTCGGCTAGTACTACGCGACCCCAAGGATATTGATTGTTACTGGGCGCTGTTCAATTTTTTCAGCGTTCATGCGCTGTGGGCGGAGCAGGCCAGAAGTCTTCTGCGCGCACTGGCTGACGCATTCCGAGCCGGAGAATAATTCCAGTTCGGGCATAGGGCTGGAGCTTGACGTGACCGGGCCATACGATTCGCTACGCGAACGTAATCGTGGATCTCTCCGTCGTTGGCTGCAAAAACCTATGCGAGCAGGAAGACATGTGCGAAGAATGAGCATTCCTCGGAGGGTTGTGGTCAAAGGTCGCGAGGGAGTTGTTGCGACCGTTGTTGTGACGGTTTATCGGGGAAATGTGTGGATGTCTATCGTGCCGCCGTTCACCTGGGAGGCGATCATGGAGCCTGGGCAGGTTGATGAACTGATACGGGTGCTGGGCGTGGCCCGGGAGCAGGTGAGACGGTCGGTAGCGATCGCCGCGACATGGGCTGACCGCCCGGGCAACGGGGTCATCCGGGCGGTCGGACCTGGCAGGCAACCCGGATCGGGCCCGCAGGCGTGAGGAGCGTGGACAGCGTGGTCAGGACTGCCGATGCCTGGTCGCGAACTCCTGCTGGCGGGCTTCGTCCCAGTCACCGGTGCAGTACACGGTGAGCTTGCTGATCTGGCCGTCGCGGACGTCTGCCCGCAGCATTTCCCGGCAATACCAATGCTGGCCGTCGTGTGCCCAGCGCTCTTCGAACTCGAGCACGAAGCCGTTCGGGGTCGGGTCGAGGCGAGTGTTGGTGACCTTGCCTGGCCAGGGGTGACTGTCTTTACGTACCCGGACGAGCTCTTCTAGGCCGCAGACCTGGATACGCCACGTCGGCATGCTGACATCAAGCGAGGCATCGGCCTGAAACAGGCGTTCCGGCACGGTGCCGCTTTCCAGGAAGGCACACATCTTCTCGCTGAGGTCATCGATAAGCGCGGCGTTCATGATTCATGCTCCGCTGCTTGCCCTGGCAGCCTTGGCGGCCTCGAGGTTCTTTCCGATCACAGCCATCGTGGCGTTGAGCGCATCAGTCGGGCTGAACTCGATCAGCTCGGTTCCGGCGAAGATCAGCGGCAGGTGCCCCGGGCGGCCGTGGTAGGCGTCACCGGCCTGGTAAACCTCGTCGTGGTCGGCATACCGGAAGATCACGCGTCCGGTGACCACCACGCCCCAGTGCGGGCACTGGCATCGGTTGCCGGGCAGGCCTGCGAACAGCGGCCCGGGATCCACGTCGGCTTTATGAGTCTCGAACCCGACGGTGTAACCGTCGAGTTCGACGTATCGGCCTTCGATCACGGGCTCGTCGATGGTGATGGGGGCGTCAGCCTTGCTGGTGCGGGGCATCACGGGCTCCTTGAGTAGTGCAGCAAGCGGTCACCCGGATAGGCGTCAGAGCGCGCCGCACAGTGTCAGGCCGGATCTGACACCGACCAGTGCACCGGGGTGGCGGGGTCATACACACAGAATGTGCCGGTACGCACTGAACGGTTGAGGTGCTCGCCGAGGTCGGGATCGGCCTGGCTTATCCGGCGGATGGCATCGCGGATGCGCGTGGTCACCGCGGTCCGGGCACGCTCGGCGAGGGAGCCCATCCGCCTGGCCCGACCGCCGAGGCCGTAGGCAGCGGTCAACGCGCTGAGCAGAGCATCGCGTTCGGCGGCCAGCCGCGCGCTGCGTTCGGCATCACCCATGGCGTCGGCGTCATCGGCTTCCTGCTCAAGTTCATGCAAACGCCGCCGGTAGGCCGCCCGGGCGGTCGCGTCGAGCACCTCGGCGGCATCCGAGGCAGGATGCAGCCCATCCTGCACGGGCCGCGACCGTGAGCGTTCGCGCAACGAGGTGGCCAGATCCAGGGCGGCAATGGACGTGCCCGGGCGGGCCAGCAGTTCCCGCAGATCGCGCAGTCCCTTACTGTCCCGCAACCGGAACTCGGCGTTGTGGTGCCGGATGGTCCAGTAGTCGCCGTCGCGCCGGAAGACGTTGCCGGCCTGCGGATGCCGGAAGACGTTGCCGGCCTGCGGATCTTGCCCGCCGGAGGCGCGGATGCGGTCGAGGAGCCGGGCAGCCCCAACCGCGCGGGCCGCCTGGCTGGCCGCAGCAAAATGCCGCGCAGCAGCAGCACGGTCGCCCATCGCGGCGGCAAGCAGGCCTAGCGGGTAATGCACCGGTCCGCGCACCGCCGCGCCGATGCCCTCCACCACGAACAGCTCCGCGTAGGGCAGCAGGACCTCGTAGACCCACCTCGCAACCGGGTGCGGGCCGATCACGCCGACGAGTTCGGCGACCTGGGCCAGCAACGGAAGCCATTCGGAGTCTCTGGGGGCGGTGGGTAACTGCGGTGCCGTCGCGTCGAGCTGCGCCCGGGCATCATCGAGGCGCCCAAGCTGCGCGAGCAGCAAAGCGCGAGTCACCTGGGGCCAGATGCCGGCCAGATCGATCGCCTCGAACTGGACCAGCATCCTCGCTAACGACTCCCGGTCGCCCCGCTCGGCCAGCAGGCACCAGCGCTGGGTCGCCACCAGCATGGCAGCGTTGTCGCTGGCCGCCCGCGCGCCCAGCGCCGCGGCATCCTCCAGCGCAGCGCCGCAGTCGTCGTAACGGCCCTCCAGCAACGCGCGCATCCCTCGCCACAGCGGCACATACCACAGGTACAACGGGTGGCGAAGCGACTGCGCGGCAGTCCGGTAGGCCAACACCTCGGCGTCGGCCTCGGCCATCGACCCGGTCTCCAGCATCGCCACGAGCCGCAACCGCCGACCGAGCAGCTCCCATGCCGGATCTCGGAGTCGCTGGCCCAGGGCGACGATCTCGGTGGCGTAATCTTGCCGCCAGCGGCAGTGCTCGGGACCGGCCAGCGCGTCGCACAACGCAGCAAGCGAGGCGGCCACCGCGCCGTCGTCGCCGGCGCGCCGCGCTACCTGCACGGCTTCCTGGGCGAGATCGCGTCGCTGCTGCGAGGTCTCGAGCAAAGTCAGCGCGACCGACAGGCGTGCCGTCACCAAGGCGGCCAGCGCGCCTGCATCAGCTGGCAGCGCGGCCCGCGCCTCCTTCAGCAGCACGATCTGCTCTTGATCAAGCAAACCGACCTCGAACCCGACCGGTCCAGCACTCAGACCCAGTGCCGCCCGCGCCAGCAGGTCCGGCCGCGCTGCTCGCCTGGCTCGTTCGGCGGCTTCGAGCAAATCTGAGCGGGCTTGGGTGCGATCGCCCGCCGCGTGCCGCGCCTCCGCGAGCGCCAGCTTCACCCGCGCCCGGTCTCCGTCACCGGCGCCCGCCGAGGCCAGCCCGGCGTCCGCTCGGCAGTACCACCGCACCGCCTCCTCGAACGCCAACCGCCGTAGTGCGTACTCAGCAGCCTGGACAGCGAACCCCACCGCCTGCTGCACATATCCGGGCCCACCCCGAAACAGATGGTCGGCCGCCTGCGCCGGCTCGATGTCGCGCCCCCGCTGGACGAATCCCGTCAGCACCGCCCCAGCTCGGGCGTGCCAGCGCATTCGCTGGTCCACCGGCAACGTGTCGTAGCCTGCGTCGCGGACGAGATCGTGGCGGAAACGGCCCTCACCGGGCTGCGCATCTCCGAACAGACCCACCGCATGGGCCTCGCCCACCGCGGTGCCAAGCTCACCAAGCGGGACTCCAGCCATCTCGGCGAGCACATCTAGACGGAACCGGCTACCGAGCACTGCCGCGGCCGACACCACCCTGCGGGTGAGATCGGTCAACCCGGCCAACCGGGCAGCCACGATTGCCCGCACTGACGCGGGCACCACCGCATCGAGATCATCCAGATCCGGCCGGGACGCGACCACTTCGCAGACCAGCAGGGGATTGCCCTGGGTCCGTGCGGCGATTGCCCGAACCGCCTCCTCCGGCGGCCGCGTGCCTAACGCGTGCGCTGCCAGCGACGCGATGTCCGCCTCCCCGAACGGTCCCAGCCGGATCGTGTGCCCAAGCCGGTTCAGCGCTCCCCACACCTGCGCTGAGGAGGACCAGTCACGCTCGCCGTCTCGCGCGGTCACGAGCACGACCACCGCCATGGACCGCAGCGACGGCGCCAGCTCGGTCAACAGCTGCAGCGAAGACGGATCGGCCTCCTGCAGATCATCGATCACGACCAGCACCGGGTGCGACGCGGCCGAGGTGGCCAGCATGCCGGCGAGGTCCAGTGACAACCCCCACCGTGCCGTCTCCGGGTCAGCGTGTGTCGCGTCCGGGTGCATCCCCGCAGTGACCAGCTCGGCAAGGTGAGGCGATTGCTGCACCGACCGCGCCGCACCGGCATCCGCAGCGGCCAGTTCCCGGGCGATGCTCGACCACGGACGCAGGGCGCCCCCGGCGCCTGCCGGCGTGCACCAGGTCCAGATCACCCGGAACTTCTCGGCACGGGTGGTGACTTCCTCCGCCAGCCTGGTCTTGCCGACCCCTGGTTCCCCGGTGATGAGCACAAGGCTGCCCCGTGAGCAACGGGCGCCGTCCAGCAGCGCAGCGAGATCAGCGAGGGCGTCGCCGCGCGCGACGAACGGAAGCCGCATCATTGGCGGCGCTCGATCTTCGACAGTGATCCCGTCGGTGACGCGGACATCACAGCAGAATTCTGTCCCGTCAATCTCCACCGGCCTACTCCGCCGCATCCGCCATTCACCGGCCTACTCCGCCGCATCCGCCATTCACCGGCGTATTCGCTCCGTGTCCGGCAGATGCACGTATCAACGGCCCCCGGTTGGACCTCTGTCAGCGGGGCGCTGCCGTGCCGGGCCGCCAGCGAAGGAGCCTTTTTATGCAGTCGGATCGCACCACCTGTGACGTCCTCATTGTCGGTGCCGGGCCCGCCGGCCTCACCGCCGCCAGTGCACTGGCCCGCTACGGCATTGATGTGCTCGTCGTCGAGCGCCATGACGGTATCTCTCCGTTTCCCAAGGCCACCGCGGTCAGCGTCCGCACCATGGAACTACTGCGCATCTGGGGCCTGGAGCAGGCGGTTCGCGCCGGTGCAATGCCCGTCCGGTGCGGAGTGCGGGTGTCGGCACATACCTTGATCGACCCTCAGGCGACGGCCTCGTCCGTTGGCTACCCCACTGACGAGCAGGCGCTGGCGATCAGCCCAACCACGCCGTGTGGCTGCCCGCAGGACCACCTGGAGCCTGTGCTGCTGGAGCACCTGCTCGCCTGCGGCGGGCGTGTCCGGTTCGGTACCGAACTCGTCTGCTGCGCTCCTTCCGCCACCGGCGTCGATGCTGAGCTGCGAGACCGCCGCTCTGGTCGCTACGAGCGCATCGGGGCCCGGTACGTCATCGGGGCGGACGGTCCACGCAGCACCGTGCGCACCAGCCTGGGCATCGATGTTGATGAACTGGGCACCATCGGCGATGTGGTGGCCGTGACCTTCCGCGCCGACCTCACTCGCCGGCTGCCGTACACCCCATCGGTCGTCAACGCCGTCGAGGTGGAAGGCGCCAGTGGCCTGTTCGTGCCCACCAGTCCCGACGATCGGTGGATCTATGCCCGGGAGTGGCACCCGGAACGCGGGGAGTCGATCACGGACTGGACGCCACAGCGGTGCGCGGAGCTGATCCGGATCGCCTCCGGCCTTCCCGATCTGGCACCTGAGATCATCAGCGTGATGCCGTTCGTCATGGGTGGCCACGTTGCCACCGCGTTCCGCGCCGGCCGGGCGTTCCTGGTGGGGGATGCCGCGCACCGGACCACCCCGTCGGGCGGCATCGGCATGAATACCGCGATCCAGGCTGCGCACAACCTGGGCTGGAAGCTGGCCTGGGTGCTTCGTGGTTGGGCGGGTGAGCCGCTGCTGGACAGCTACGAGGCTGAGCGGCGCCCGATCGGGACACGCAATGTGCTGCGCTCGCTATGCCGGGATCCCGTGCCCGAGGGCGCGGGCCTGGCGTGGGACGTCGGCGTGCACTACACGTCGGCCGTGATCGAGGCCGGGCCCGGTACCGGGCAGCGGGCTCCGCATGCGTGGGTGCGGCGCGGCGGTGCCCGCCTGTCGACGCTCGAACTGTTCGACGGCCACCTCACCGTGTTGACCGGCCCGCGGGGCTGGTCATGGTGCCGGGCGGCCGCCGAGATCGCCGCCGACGGTCTACCCGTTGTGGCGCTGTCCGTGGATCGCGACGTGTACGCCGAAGACGGCGGCTTGGCCGAGGGTTACCGTCTCGGTGATGCCGGCGCGGTGCTCATCCGCCCTGACGGATTCATCGCCTGGCGGCGTCCCGGGTGCATCGGCGACGCTGGGACGGCGCTGCGCGCAGCCGTCGGGTTGGCGACCGGGGCACCACCTACTCCGCAGTCTGGATGCAGACTGCGGTTTTTGAGCCCGGATTTACCGCAGTCTGCATCCAGACTGCGAAGCGGGAGCGGGGTACTAAGCGCCTAGGGCGTAGCACGAAGTGAGCGGGATGTCACCGGATGGGTGCACGTGAGGATCACATCGTCCGCAGTGGTGCTCAACGTTGACGACGTTGCAGCATCCAGCGCTTTTCTCGTTGAGCACTTTGGCTTCCGCGAGGAGATGGCGGCTGGCGGGTTCGCGTCCTTGAGCCGTCCCGATGCCGGGATGAACGTGGTGTTTCTGCGGCGCGGGCTGCCGACGCTGCCCGCTGACCAGCGCGAGGACCATGCCGGTGGTGTCATCCTCGCCTTTGTCGTCGACGACCTGGAAGGAGAACTGGCCCGACTGCAAGTAAGGGGCGTGCCCATCAGCATGCCTCTTACCGTGGAAGAGTGGGGAGAGCGGGCTTTCCAGGTTCGCGACCCCAACGGCATCATCGTCCAACTAGTCGATTGGAACGGCACCTAAACCGCAGTCTGGATGCAGACTGCGGTTTTCGCGCCCCGATTTACCGCAGTCTGCATCCAGACTGCGCTGGGAGCAGGGCAGGGGGAACTGTGTTGAGGCTGCCGCATAGGGTGGCGCTATGAATGCACCCGTACTCACCGCCGTCGCCTGGCCTTATGCCAATGGGCCTCGGCACATCGGTCACGTCTCCGGTTTCGGTGTCCCGTCGGACATCTTCTCCCGCTACCAGCGAATGGCCGGCAACCGGGTGCTCATGGTGTCGGGAACCGACGAGAACGGCACACCGATCCAGGTCCAGGCCGACGCGGAAGGCGTCACGCCACGCCAGCTCGCGGACAAATACAACCGGCTGATCGTGGAGGACCTGCAAGGGCTCGGACTGTCTTACGACCTGTTCACCCGCACCACCACCGCTAACCACGAGCGGGTGGTGCAGGACGTCTTCCTCGCGCTGTACCGCAATGGCTACATCCTGACGAAAAAGGCGCTTGGTGCCATCAGCCCATCCACCGGGCGCACTCTGCCCGATCGCTACATCGAGGGTACCTGCCCGATCTGCGGTTACGACGGTGCCCGCGGCGACCAGTGCGACAACTGCGGCAACCAGCTGGACCCCGCCGACTTGATCAATCCACGGTCCCGGATCAACGGCGAGGTTCCCCAGTTCGTGGAAACCGAGCACCTGTTCCTCGACCTACCCGCGTTCACCGGCGCGTTGGGCTCCTGGTTGCAAACCCGCACGGAGTGGCGCCCCAACGTGCTCAAGTTCTCGCTGCACCTGCTCGACGACCTGCGCCCCCGCCCGATCACCCGAGATCTGGACTGGGGTGTACGGGTGCCGCTGGACGGCTGGCGCGACGCGCCGATGAAGCGGTTTTACGTGTGGTTCGACGCATGCATGGGCTACCTGTCGGCGTCAGTGGAATGGGCACACCGGGTGGGCAACCCCGAGGCATGGCAGCAGTGGTGGACCGACCCGAATGCACGCTCCTACTATTTCATGGGCAAGGACAACATCACCTTCCACACGGTGATCTGGCCCGCCACGTTGCTCGGCCAGAACGGAGCCGGAGACCGTGGTGGTGAGCCGGGTAAGTTCGGTGT
>JAJPIR010000038.1 GCA_021324675.1 Actinomycetota bacterium | reverse complement strand
GTGGTGCGCACCGGCACCAGGTTGCTCCGTGAGGGCGGCAGTATCGCCATCGAACACGATGAGTCGCATGCGGTGGCCGTTCCGGCACTGCTCGCCGCACGGCGGGTGCTGGCTGAGGTGGCCGACCACACCGACCTCACCGGCCGCCCCCGGTTTGCCACCGCGCGGAGGGCCAGGTTCAACCCACGGGCGCCGCTACGCGCCTGAGGGTGTCCAGCGCAAAACCGGCCACCGCCCGCATACCGGCGGCGTTGGGATGCACGGGTGCAGCTGGGCTGGTCGGCGTGACGGCCTCCACCCACTTCACCCCAGGCAGCTGGCAGGTGTCATGGCCCTCGGAGCGAGCGTAGGAGTCGACAAAGACTGCGTCGTGGCGGGAAGCCTGGCTGGCCAGCATGGCGTTGAGCTGCTGTTCGAACCCGTCCAGGTACGGCACGTCGCCGCGAGCGATCGGCATCACCGGGTAGCAACCTCCCGTAGGCGGCAAGATCCTCAGGTAACCCACCAGCACCACCATGGCATGCGGCGAACGCTGGTGGATTCCCTCGAGCATCGCCCCGACCTTGGGCGCTACCGCCGCGATGCGCTGGGCGTAGATGTCGCTGCCGCCCGCGGTAGCCTCACGCTGGCACGGATTACCGAGCGGATCGAGTGCCGCGGCCCGGGCACAGGTGTAGACCATCTCGGTGAAACCGATGTCATTGCCGCCGATGGTCAAGGTGACCAGGTCTGTGTCCGGGCGTAGCGCGGTGAACTGCGGCGGGTTGCTGTCCAGCAGCAGCATCGACTGGGCGGCCGTCATGTTGTCGGTCTTGGCGCCGCTGCAGCTGGTGTCGGTGAAATCCCGGATACCCAGTGCCGCAGCAAGCAGTGACGGATAGTTGTTGGTGGACCGTTCGCAGCCGACCGGATCCGTGCGCTGCAGCGGGATCAGCGGGCCGGCCGTATACGAATCGCCCAGCGCGACGTAGTGCCGGGGTAAGCCCAGCGTCTTGGCGGCCGCGCTGGCGGGGACACCGAGCATGGCCAGCACGGTCGTGATGGTCGCGAACATGACTCGCCGGTACAGGGGCAAAATTGGTCCTCCGCGCGTCGATTGGCCACGGATCGTGCCTTCTTGATCACAAGCTGTCAACGGTTGAGAGGTCTGCCCCTGGTTGGAAGCGCGCGGTCGTAGGGTTCACCTCGTGAGCACTGTCTACGACTGCGCGCAGCCCGACCGCCGCCTCGCTGGGCTGACCGCGGCAGCCGGCGCGGTCCGGGCGGGTCAACTGGTCGTGTTGCCTACCGACACCGTCTACGGGCTTGGTTGCGACGCATTCTCCGCAACGGCGGTGCAGGCGCTGCTGTCCGCCAAAGGTCGTGGTCGCGACATGCCGGTTCCGGTGCTGGTGGGTTCGTGGTCCACGGTGGACGGCCTGGTGCTGGGTGTGCCAGCGTCGGCACGCGCGCTGATCGAAGCGTTCTGGCCAGGGGGGCTGTCGTTGGTCCTGCGCCATGCCCCGTCGCTGACCTGGGATCTGGGTGACACTCGGGGCACTGTCATGCTTCGGATGCCGTTGCATCCCGTGGCGCTGGAGCTGCTCCGTGAGGTCGGTCCCATGGCGGTGTCGAGCGCGAACCGTTCTGGTCTGCCGCCGGCAACCACCGTCGAGCAGGCCCGCGAGCAGCTTGCGGATCGGGTCGGCGTGTTTCTCGATGGTGGGCCCGGTGGCCAGATGGCGTCGACCATCGTGGACCTCACCGCTGACCATCCGGTGATACTGCGCGAGGGTGCGGTGAGTGCGGCAGCGATCGGCGAGGTACTCGGGCAAGCCGTGCACGTCGCCTCCTAATCCGGGGCTAAAGCTCTTCGTGGCGGATGCGGGGATGGGCGTGCGGGCCTCGTGGGGCGCCGGGATGGTGCGCGGACTAGCCTGCGTGCGTGGGATCCGTCCCCGTTGTCTCCGTCCTGCCGCTGCGGGAGTACCTGCTGGTCGGTCTCACCACCGCGGTGGTCACGTTCCTGCTCACCGGGCTCGCGCGGATCCTCGCCCTGCACATCGGTGCGGTCGCCATGCCTCGCGAGCGCGATGTACACCGCGCGCCGATCCCGCGGCTCGGTGGGGTGGCTATGTATGGCGGGATCCTCGGCGGCGTCCTGCTGTCTCACCAGCTACCCGTGCTACGCCGATCCTTCGAGTTTTCCGGAGACGTCGTTGGTGTGCTGGTAGCAGGCGGCATCATCATGCTGATCGGCGCCTTGGACGACCGGTTCGAACTCGACTCGCTCACCAAGTTCGCCGGGCAGGTCACCGCCGCGGGAGTGCTGGTGCTCTACGGCGTGCAGTGGTTCATCTTTTGGGTGCCGTGGAACGGGGTGGCTGGTTCGGTTGGCTCGACGCTGATCCTGGGGCAGGACCAGGCGGTACTGGTCACTGTCGCCTTGGTGGTGGCGCTGATCAATGCGATGAACTTCGTCGATGGGTTGGATGGGCTGGCGGCCGGGATCGGGTTCATCTCGGCCGTTGCCATCGGGGCGTTCACGTTGCAGTTGCTGTACCGGTCAGGTGGCAGCGTGTCGGTCTACCCCCCGACGCTGATCGCGGCCTTGGTTGCGGGAGCGTGCCTGGGTTTCTTGCCGCACAACTTCCAGCCGGCGCGGATTTTTATGGGTGACTCCGGGGCAATGCTCATCGGCCTAATGCTCGCCGCCGCGTCCACTAGCGCATCCGGTAAGGTCGACCCGAACAACTACGGAGCCACCGACGCGCTGGCGCTGTTTTCCCCGCTGCTCGTGATTGCCGCGGTGCTCTTTGTCCCGTTACTCGACCTGCTCCTCGCCGTGATCCGCCGGACTCGCGCAGGCCGTAGCCCGTTCGCCGCTGACAAGCTGCACCTTCATCACCGGCTGCTGGAGATCGGGCACTCGCATCGCAGAGCAGTCCTGGTGATCTACCTGTGGGCCGCTTTGCTCGCTTTCGGGGCCGTTGCGCTGACCCTGTTCGACGTTTACGTGGTCGTGTGGTCGATCATGCTTGGCTTGCTGATCGCTGTGGTGGGTTCGGTGATTCCCCGACTGCGCACCCGCTAATCGCCCTGTTGATCGCCACAGCGCACTGGCCACCGCTGCCGCTGTGGCAGAAGTGCAGCTAGATAAGGGTGGGGTCAAGAGAGCGTAACGGCGGAGTGTGATAGCTTCTGTTTTGTCTCGCCCGGGGGCGGGAATGTGAAGTCAGGTCGGCCCATCGGCAGTGCTTACGATCACGGCTTTGTGCTGTGTGCGCTGCCCCTGGACTGCAAGGAGTGCCTTTGAGCGATGGCGGCGGGCGACGTCATGCGCCCGCTGAGGTAGGTGGTCGTGGATCAACAAAACGGCCCGGACCTTTCGACACTACTCGGCCTAGGTGCTGCGACCGCCGCGATCCTGGTGGTCGGGCTCGGCGCCGGATGGCTGGTCGACCTGCTAGTGAATACGCTCCCAGTGTTCACCTTGGTCGGCTTGGCGCTCGGCGTCGTCGGTGCTGGGGGCTATATCTACACCAAGTTCACCCAGTTTCTGAAGGAGTAAGCGTCCAGTCCATGGCGACAACACCCAATCAGTCCATCGGAAGGCCAACTGCGAGCCCAGCCGCCGGCCCGGAAGCGAATCGCGCATATCCCACGGGCCCCAAGAATGGCGCAGACCCGGTCGGCACAGATGCGACCGTATCGCCCAAGACGGCGGTCAAGCCGGGCAGGGTCACGCCCATCGCGGCGTGTCTGGGTGTCGCCAGCTTCCTGGTGCTTGCGCCGGCGGGTTACCCGCTGGCCGCCGTGTTGTTCTGCGCTGGGCTTGCTCTAGGTCTGTTCAACGTCGCGCTGGTACAGCGGTCCGCGGCGCGCTTTGCGGCCAGTGGGAACCCCCTCAAACGGCGATTTGCCATGTCGGCGCTGGCGCGCCTCGCGTTGATCAGTGCGGTGGCGGTGGCACTGGCAGTGGCACTGCGCCCGCAAGGTTTGGCGGTCTTCGCGGGGCTGGCTGCCTGCCAACTTTTAATGATCTTTACTGCCGCGGTTCCGCTGGTCCGGGAGCTACGCCAAGCGCAGTTCGAGGTGCCCCATGACAAGTGAGCTCTTTGCTGCTGCCGAAGGCGGCAACGTACAGGTCGGTGAGCATCCCCAGTGGCACATCCTGGGTCTGACGATCAACGCGGACACCGTGATCTCTACCGGTATCGCCGCGCTGATCGTGATGGCGTTCGCCCTTTACCTGGCGCGCACGGCGACCGGTAAAGTGCCCACCCGGCTGCAGTTGATCTTCGAAACGGTAACTGAGCAGGTGGAGCGCCAGGTGGAGAGCAACCTCGGCATCCGCACCGCGCCGTTCGTCGTGCCGCTGGCCATTACCCTGTTCTTCTTCATCCTCATCGCGAACTGGTTGGCCGTCCTGCCGCACGCCTGGGAAGAATACATCCGGCCTCCTACCGCGGACGTCAACCTCACGTTCGCGATGGCTATCTTCGTGATGATTCTGGTGTGGATCACCGGAATTCGGGTCAAAGGCAGGCACTACTTCAAGCACTTTATCGAGCCTTACCCGGTGCTGCTCCCGCTGAACCTCGTCGAGGAGCTCACCAAACCGATCACCCTGTCCCTGCGGTTGTTCGGCAACATCCTGGCGGGCACCGTTATGGTCAGCGTCCTCGCGCTGATGCCAGCCTTCGTCCAGTGGCTGCCCACCTCAGCCTGGAAGCTGTTCGATCTATTCATCGGTCTACTTCAAGCGTTGATCTTCGCGCTGCTGACGATCCTCTACTTCGCATTCGCGGCAGCCCCGCAGGAAGAGGGGACCCACTGACGTTTGCCTCATACCTTTGCTCCGCGCCCTTACCCACGAGGGCCCAACAGTGTCGCTGAAGTCATCACATCATCCGCCAATACACCAAGCTCTCCAGGACAAGAGGTAAAGACATGAGTTTCTCTGCGTTGCTCCTTGCCCAACCGGCGGGCGGCACCACCGGCTCGGTCCAACTGGCCGGGGCATTCATCGGAGGTGGCCTAGCGCTGGGGGGCGGAGCAATCGGCGCAGCGATCGGTGACGGCCTTGCCGGTGCAGCCACCGTCAGCGGCGTCGCCCGTCAACCCGAAGCGCAAAGCCGACTGTTCACCATCTTCTTTTTGACAGTCGGTCTGGTTGAGGCGATGTACTTCATCAACCTCGCCTTCATGGCGCTGTTCGTCTTCGTGCTCGCCTAAGTTTGTCCTATCGGGGATGGTATTTATGAGCTCGTATTACCTGGCTGCGGCGGGGGGCGGTGGCAATCTCTTCCTGATTCCCAACGCGACCTTCTTCGTCGAGTTGGTGATCTTCCTGATCGTCTTGGCAGTGGTGTGGCGCTACGCAGTTCCCCCGGTGAAGCGGGCGATGGATGAGCGCCGGAACATGGTCCGCCGGCAGATTGAAGAAAGCCAGCAGGCCAGCAAGCGGCTGGCTGAGGCCGAAGCCCGCTACTCCCAGGCACTGGCCGATGCCCGGGTGGAGGCGGCCAAGATCCGCGAAACGGCTCGTGCCGATGCGCAGGAGATCAAGGATGAGATGCGCCACCAGGCCGAGCAAGAGGTCGCCCGGATCCGGGAGCGTGGCGAGGAGCAGCTGGCGCACCAACGCGAGCAGATCATCCGCGATATGCGTAGCGAACTCGGCAACCTCGCGGTGACGCTGGCCAGCCGCATCGTCGGCGAATCGGTGGCCGATGATGCCCGTCGGGCCGGCACGGTCGATCGTTTCCTGGACGAGCTGCATGGAATGGCTGGCGCAGATAGTTCGTCACGCGGCACAGCCAGCCCGTCCAACAGCAGCACCGACAGTGCTGGTGATGGGGTTGTCACGGCGCGCAACGGGCGGCGGAGGCGGTGATGCAGCCGGCCAGCAGGGCGGCGTTGGCCGCGGCTCGAGACAAACTTGAGAGCCGGATCGGCAGTGCTGATGGGGCCGACCTCGACCGCTTGGGTGAGGATTTGGGTGCGGTCGCAGCGGTGCTCGACGAGCAACCAGTGATCCGGCGGCACCTCGCCGATCCGGCTGTTCACCAGCAAGCTCGACGAAAACTGGTCGAGGCGTTGTTCGCCGGCAAGCTGAGCCCGTTGAGCCTCGAAGTCCTGGCTGATGTGGTGGCGTCGCGCTGGTCACAGCCACGTGATCTGATCGGCGGTGTTGAGGAGTTGGCCCGGCAGGCGCTGCTGGCACTGGCGGAGCGCGACGACAGCCTCGACGACGTCGAGGACGAGCTGTTCCGGTTCGGCCGGATTCTGGTCGCCCAGCCGCGGCTGGCAGCTCTGCTTGGTGATGCGACCGCACCGGCCACCCGGCGGGTGGAGCTGTTGGAGACCGTGCTGGCCGGGCGTACCCGTCCGGTGACCTCCCGCTTGCTGGAGCAGGCGGTCCGCTCGCCCCGGGGGCGACCGCTGGCCGAGATCGTCGAGCAGCTCGTCGATCGGGCAGCGGCGCGGCGGCAGCAGTCGGTGGGTTACGTCACCGCTGCGAGCCCACTGAACGCCGAACAGGAACAGCGGCTGACCGACGCGCTGAAGGCGATCTACCGGCGGCCGATCTCCCTCAAGATCGAGGTTGACCCGGCGGTGCTCGGTGGATTGGTCATCAGAGTGGGCGACGAGGTGATCGACGGCAGCGTGGCCGCGCGGCTTGATCAGGCACGGCAGTGGATGACTGGGGGGATGGCTCGGTGAGCGTCCCGATAAGCGGGTTGGCCAGATATCCCCAGGACCAGACGGGTGACACGAAACTAGAGAGCGGGGACCGATAGCCATGGCGGAGCTGACGATCTCTCCGGAGGAGATCCGGAGCGCGATCGAGAACTACGTCACCTCCTTTGAGACCGAGACTTCCCGGGAAGAAGTGGGCATCGTCACCTACTCCGGTGACGGCATCGCCAGAGTGGAAGGTCTGCCGTCGGCGATGACCAGCGAGTTGCTGGAGTTTCCCGGTGGCGTGCTGGGCGTCGCCCAGAACCTGGATGTGCGGGAGATCGGCGCGGTCATCCTGGGTGACTTCGAGAAAATCGAAGAAGGCCAGGAAGTCAAGCGCACGGGCAAGGTGCTCTCGGAGCCGGTCGGGGAAGACTTCCTGGGCCGGGTGGTGGACCCGCTAGGTCTGCCGCTCGACGGGCTGGGCGACATTGAAGCCGACGAGCAGCGCGTGCTGGAGCTGCAGGCACCTTCGGTCATCAACCGCCAGCCGGTGAAAGAACCACTGCAGACGGGGATCAAGGCCATCGACTCGCAGACCCCGATCGGCCGCGGCCAGCGCCAGCTCATCATCGGCGACCGCAAGACCGGCAAGACCGCGGTGTGTATCGACACCATCCTCAACCAGAAGGCGAACTGGGAAACCGGTGACCCGGCCAAGCAGGTCCGTTGCATCTACGTGGCGGTCGGACAGAAGGGCACCACGATCGCCGCGGTCCGGGAGACTCTGGAGGAGCGTGGCGCGCTGGCCTACACCACGATCGTGGCGGCGCCGGCCTCGGATTCGGCCGGCTACAAGTGGCTGGCTCCCTACACGGGCTCTGCGCTTGGCCAGCACTGGATGTACCAGGGCAAGCACGTGCTGATCATCTTCGATGATCTGTCCAAGCAGGCCGAGGCCTACCGGGCCATCTCGCTGCTGCTGCGCCGCCCGCCGGGCCGGGAGGCCTACCCGGGCGATGTGTTCTACCTGCACTCGCGGTTGCTGGAACGCTGCGCCAAGCTGTCCGACGAGTTGGGCGGGGGATCGCTGACTGGTTTGCCGATCATCGAGACCAGGGCGAACGACATCTCCGCCTACATCCCGACCAACGTGATCTCCATCACCGATGGGCAGTGCTTCTTCGAATCTGATTTGTTCAACCAAGGTGTCCGGCCGGCAATCAACGTCGGTGTGTCGGTCTCCCGGGTCGGCGGTTCGGCGCAGATCAAGGCCATGAAGTCGGTCGCCGGCACGTTGCGG
>JAJPIR010000015.1 GCA_021324675.1 Actinomycetota bacterium | reverse complement strand
GAATGGCGGCCGCCGATCGGCCGCCCCGACCCGGTCCAGTTGATCATGGAATCGCACGAAGGCCGGCTGGACTGGTTGATCCCGCTGCGCGTCGGCCGGATGACGGCCAGCCCGTACGGGTTCCTCCGCGGCACCGCCATCGTGATGGCCGAGGACGTCGCCAAACTGCCGTCCACCGGGATCACCCCGGTCATCTGCGGCGACGCGCACCTGGGCAACTTCGGCTTCTACGCCTCCCCCGAACGCGATCTCGTCTTCGACCTCAACGACTTCGACGAGGCCCACCCGGGACCGTGGGAGTGGGATCTGCGCCGACTGGTGACCAGCGTCTGGGTCGCCGGCCGGCACAACGGTTCCCCGGAGCACACGTGCCATAAGGCCGCTGCGCGGTGTGTTGCCGCCTACCGCGAGCACATGGCGTATCTGGCGGCACAACCGCTGCTGGGCCGTGCCTACGAGCGACTCGACCTCGACCGGCTGCGCACGACCGCTACTTAAGGCGTGCTGCGTCAGGAGATCAAACGGGCAGCCAAACGGGCGCGCCGGCGCACCAGCGACCGTGCTCTGCCCCGATTCACCCAACAACACGACGGCACTCGTCACATCGTTGAAGAGCCCCCGCTTATCACTCGCCTGGACCCTGCCGAGGCCAACCGGATCGGCGAGGCCCTGGACGCCTAACTGCAGACGCTGCCTCCCCACTGGGGCCGCTCCTGGCCGGATACCGCATCATCGACATCGCTCACAAGGTTGTCGGCGTGGGCTCGGTGGGTCTGCGTGCCTACATCGCGCTGTGCCAGGGCAGCAGTCCCGACGATGTGGTGTTCCTGCAACTCAAGCAGGCTCGCCGCTCCGTGATCGCACCGTTCGTGCACGGCGATTCGGCCTGCCACGCCCATCAGGGCCAGCGGGTGGTGGAATACCAGCAGGCGCTGCAGACCGTCAGCGATCCGCTGCTGGGATGGACCACCGTCGGAGACCACCAGTACTACGTCCGACAGTTCCGGGACATGAAAGGCGCCGTCACCATCGACGGGATCGACGCCTGCGCCCTGGCCGACTACGCCGGGATCTGCGGCCTGCTGCTGGCCAAGGGCCACGCCCGCACCAGCGGCGCCTCCATGATCGCCGGCTACCTCGGCCGCAGCGATAAAGCCGACCGGGCTCTCTGTCGCTTCGCCCGCGACTACGCCGACCAGGTCGAGCGCGACCACCAAGCCCTCCTGGCCGCCGTCGCCCACGGCGCCCTCCCCGCCGAGGCCGTCCAATGATCAGCTGCCCTACCGCCCCACCACCGTCCGGATAGCGGGGCAGTCAGAGCGGGAAGCGCAGGAACACGACCCGGCAAACAAAAACTAGAAATGGGAGGACGTGGGCATGGGTGGTCGTGTTGGGCCACAGTCCATACCCATCCCCATGCCCACTGGATCCATAGTGGATACCGTGGCCCATACGGCAGACTTGGCGTCCGGCGCAGATGCGCTATGACGGAACCTCACGCGACGCTCCCGGTTGATTCCCTTGCGTTATGCTCGCCACATGATATGCCGCGTGCTGACCGTGCTGCTCGCAGCACTCAACAGTGCGTCAATCCATCGACAAAGGATGGGATAAATGCAAAACTATCACTTTGGCATGGCAAAGACAATCATCGGTGAAAGTGGTCAAGATTCTCACGTGACCAAAGCGGGACCGGCGGAATTAGCTAAAGCGCAAGTACACGCCACTTTAGCAGTGGCCGACGCTATAAGCGCCGTAGCCGAAGCCATTGTCAGAACACGCCAACAGTAGACGGAATATGGCAGAATAGCTAACACCGATAGGTCACCGTCTACCATCGGTCCGGGCGGCAGACTCTACGACACGGTGCTCGCCTCGGCGCCGTACCACCAGCTTTCCGTCAAGCACCACCCGAGACCAAGACTGCGACGTTCACCGCAGCGACAACGGGCCCTGATCAGGTCATCTGCCGGATCCTGGATCAATGGTCGCTATTTGGTCGGGACTGGAGCATGGTGAAAAGAACCGGCCCCGGTCGGCCTGTAGGACCCACCGCTCCTTGGAGCCGATGGCGCTCCCACACGCACCAACCGCCGACATGAACGAGCGGAGACAACGATGGCGGGCAAGAACAAAGGCGGCCGCGAGGCCAAGAAGCCGAAACAGGACCAGAACAAAAAACAAAAGGGCCAGACCCCGCCCACCAGGTCGGTGCTCGACGCCCTCCAAGGGCGCGCCGACAAGAAGGAGCGATAGCGCGACGGCAGCCATCCTTCGCCACCGCATCAGTGCAGGTGATCCATCTCGTGCACACGTCCGCACACGATCTGCCGAGGCTTTGGGAGCGAGGGGCCTGTACTGCGGTCAGGCGCGCGCCACCCGATCGTGCATTGATCGCTATAGGGATCCGATCTCCGCTACACTATGCGCAGGTAGAAACCCCTTGTATCGCAACGTTACACCTGATGAGGGGGTGTTGACGGTGTTTAAATTGCGGTGAGTCACGGAGGTTAAGAAGGTTCGAGCGTTGATCAATGCCCCCTGGGTGCTCTTGCTCACCGTTGCGCGCAGCGTCTCCCACTCTGGGTCTTGACCAAGCAACCAACAACGGTTCGAAGCCGGCGGAGGCGGCGAGCCAAGGAGATGACCCGGCTTGCTGCTGCGATCATCGTGCGCCGGACACATCTGCTGGTCATGAGGCTCGGGAGGGAGCGCGGTGCCGTCGATCACAACCTTCGAGCCAAGACGCACCAGATTCTCCAGGAACTGGCCGTCCGCTTTCCTGACCACTGGCAACTCGGATATCGCCACTACATCTCCTGGAGATGCCAGCATTATGACGATCTACCCCGCATTCGAGGATGGCCACGATGGATGAGCAGCCCAGCTACCTGATCGGGATCCAAAGATCCGGAACCTTGCGGCCAGCCAAAGAAAGCGAGGTGCGTGGCATAGATGCGCACAGAGCGGATTACCCGAAGTGCAACGGAAGGCAGGTGCGGGACGACGATCAAACGCTGTGGGGGGCGGCTTATCTCTGGTGCTGGAACTGCGAGGATCGCGTGGGTCCCGTGGAGATCTCGTCCCGCTCTTCTCAAGGCCATTCTGCCTAGCTTGGCCTGTCTTGCTGATTACTTCGCTATCCCAGCGAAGTAGGTACAAGCCTTCTGACCCGAGCTTATTCCCAGCAGGATGCGGCTGTGATGGTCAGTGCGCCAGGAGTCGAGGTCCAGCGTGTGGGGTTCCACAATTCGGTCGCCTACGCTGATCAGCAGGTTTCACGCTACCTGTTCGTACTCGTTGATCAAGCCACCAAGAATAGGTCGACACTTGACGCTGCTATTTGTGTCAAGATTGTTTGGGGTGCTTCGTCCTGTCGTGTGAGCGGTGCGGCTTGGTTATGCGCTCGCCGCGATGTTCGGGACCATCGTGGTGGTGAGGGTGCGGAAAAGCTGGCGGGCGATGTGCCGCTTGAGGCAGCGCCGGATCTCCCGATCGGATTTCCCTTCAGCACGGCGGCGGATCACGTAGGCCTGGGTGCGGGAGTCGCTGCGCATCCGGATGTTAGCGATGACGTGAATGGCGTTGTTCAGCGCCCGGTCTCCGCCCCTGTTGAGCCGGTGGCGCTTGGTCTGTCCACTGGAGGCCTCGATCGGGCTGGTCCCGGCAAGCTTGGCGAAGGCGGCATCGGTGCGGCACCGCCCGGCGTGAGAGAACGAGACGATGGCCTGGGCGGCGCTGACTGGGCCGATTCCGGGCTGGATGGTCAGCCCGGGGACCAGGTCGTTGACGATTGCGGCCGGCTGGTCGCGGTTGGCCTTGAGCGCTCGGCGGGCCTGCCGCAGGGCTAGAGCGAGCCGGTGGATCTCGGCGTGGCGCACGGCCTGCTGCCGGCTGGCCTCACGGGCCTGGCGGCGTCGGACCAGACCGCCTAGGACAGCCTCGCTGAGGCGGGCGCGGGCCAGGCGGCGGTCGGTGTCATCCCCATCGCGTAGCAGCGCGCGCAGCCGGTTGGTCTGCGCGGTGCTGGTGGTGGTCAGCTCCTGTCGAGCGGTGAGCAGGATCCGCAGCGCTTCGCGATCACCGTCGGCGCGGGGAGTAGGCACCTTCGCGGCGTCGAGTTGCAGCGCGAACAGCACAGCTAGATGCGCGTCGATTGGGTCGGACTTGCCCTTACCCCGGCGCGTCTTGCGGGTCGGTTGTTCGCACTCGATCACCGTCAGCCCGGCCGCCACGGCCGCGCGGGCCAGCCCGGCGCCATAGCTGCGGGTGCCCTCGATCGACATCACCAGCCGCGAACCAGGAGCCTGGTCGAGGATCCAGGCCAGCAGCTGCGCGTAGCCGGCGCTGTCATTGCTGATCGAACAGGTAGCGATCGCAGCGCCGCTCGGGTAAGCGATCTCGGCGTGGTGGGTGTCGCGGTGAGTATCGACGCCGATGACGCCGTCGACGAGTTCTGCCAACATGGGCACTGGCCGGTGGTCCTTTCCCTGAGGCACGGTCAACGTTGGCACCGGCCTGGGTCGAGGTCACCGAGCGACATATCTGTGACGAGTCACGCCATCGGCGGACAGGCTTCTGATCAGGCCAACTTGGTGGGCCAGGCCGGTGCCGGCAACCACAACGGACGAGTCGTCTCCAGGGCACGCCAAACGGCCAGATCTACCGTGAGTCACGCTGGGGTCACCGACACCAAGCCTGCTGGTCCTCCACCCAGGAGCACCGCAACGACACACTCACAGATCCGTTCATGACTGAGGTCTGCCACGGGGTGGGTTGGTCGTGGAGGGCGAAGTTCGCGGGCGCGGTGCGGGCGTCGACCGTTGTAGTGCCGGAGGTATTCCGTAAGCACCATATGCAGGTGCCGCTGACTGAAGATCAATACTCGGTCGGTGAGTTCGGTTCTAACCGTGCGGACGAACCTTTCGGCGAAACAATTCCGCCCGCGGACAGCGCGGAGGAATCTTCACGACGCGGATGCCGACGTCAGCAAGGACAGCGTCGAAGGACGCGGTGAACTGACCAGCTCGATGTCGAATAAGGAACCGGAACTCGGTGATGTGATCGCCAAGATCCATCACCAGATTGCGGACCTGCTGCGTCGTCCACTGGCCGTCGGGGTTGGTGGTCGCGCCCAGCAGGTGCACCGACCGGCTGGCGACTTCCAGCACGAACAGCACGTAGATCCGCTTGAGTGTGACCGCGCAGTCGACATGAAAAAAGTCGCAGGCCAGCATGGTGGAGGTCTGCGTGCGCAGGAATTGCCGCCAGGTCGCGTCGGAGAATCGGGCCGGCGCCGGTGGTATCCGTAGCCGCTGGAGCATGCGGCGGATCGTCCTGCCGCTGTGGCTGGCTCCGGTGCAGGTCTGCGTGATGCCGGGAGGCCCTGCCCAGGATGGTGGCGCACACGACCTCGTCAACGACCTGCTCGCCGCGGGCCTGCGCCCCGACTGGAGACCCACGGATCGCTGGGATCACGCATCCACACCAGCAGACAATGCCGCGACTGCCTCATCGCCGTGCTCAGCCAAGCCAAGATCGACGCACACCAAGTCCAGGTCACCGACATTGCCGCAGGATTCACCGGTCCCGTCGCCCGAAACCGGCTCATCCAGACACTGCAGCACAGTCACTGCAAACGCACTGCGACCCCGAACTGGGCAATACCCGCCTAACACTCGGCTAGGTCAGCGTCAAGGGTGCACAGGAAAGGGGCCCGGCCGGGTGGGTGGCCGAGCCCCTTTCGAGGGAATGAACCTGTCTTGATTCCGATGTACGCCAATACCTCGCGGCGACCACCTCCATCTCGACCGTTCCTCAACCTCCT
>JAJPIR010000142.1 GCA_021324675.1 Actinomycetota bacterium | reverse complement strand
GTCTTGCCGGTAGGCGCAGGAGCCGAAGATGCTCTGCGCCGTCCCTGAGGGAGTCGGCGCCCGGTAAGTCGGCTTTCAGTAAAACGGGGACGACCGGGCCGGACTCTGACCGGGTAACGTGGCGGTAATAGCTCGTCGGGCATTCTCGCGCCATCAATTTCCGTGTCCTGGAGCGCCTGCCATGACCGAGATCGACAGCCCGCACGCCACTTACGCGGCGGCCGGGGTAGACATCGTTGCGGGGGAGCGGGCGGTCTCCGCCCTGCGTCCCCACGCCGAGCGGGCGCGGCGCCCGGAAGTGTTGGGCACGATCGGTGGCTTCGCCGGCCTGTTCAAACTCAAACTGGACCGCTGGCGTGAACCCGTGCTGGCCAGTTCCACCGACGGGGTCGGCACCAAGATTGCGGTAGCCCAGGCGACGGGCGTGCATCACACCATCGGTATCGATCTGGTCGCGATGGTCGTCGACGACCTGGTGGTCTGCGGCGCCGAGCCGCTGTTCCTGCAGGACTACATCGCGGTCGGGAAAGTGGTGCCGGAGCGGATCGCAGAACTAGTCCGGGGCATCGCCGATGGTTGTGTCCAGGCGGGATGCGCGCTGCTGGGTGGGGAGACCGCCGAGCATCCCGGGATGATGACCCACGACGACTACGACCTGTCCGCTACCGGGGTGGGCGTAGTCGAAGCCGACGCCATCCTTGGGCCTGAGCGCGTCCGGCCGGGCGACGTGGTGGTGGCGATGGGCTCGTCGGGGTTGCATGCCAACGGCTACTCGCTAGCCCGGCATGTGCTGCTGGACATCGCCCGGATGCCCCTGGATGGGCATGTCGAGGAGTTCGGCCGCACGCTCGGAGAGCAGCTCCTGCAACCCACCCGGATCTACGCCAAGCACTGCCTGGCGCTGGTCGCGGAGACGGAGGTGCGCACGTTCGCGCACATCACCGGCGGGGGGGTGGCGGCGAACCTGTCACGAGTGATACCGCGCGGGCTGGTTGCGGTTCTCGAGCGGGACAGCTGGACGCCGGCCGCGGAGTTCGCACTGATCGCCCGCCGGGGACGGGTGGAGCGCGCGGAGATGGAACGTACCTTCAACATGGGGGTCGGGATGCTCGCCGTGGTCGACCCCGCCGAGGTAGATCGCGCGCTAGCCGTGCTCACCGCGCGGCACGTGCCTGCGTGGGTTCTGGGCGAAGTGTTCAAATCACGAGACGTGGCTGACCTCGTGGCGAAAGATTCCGTGCGTGCAGTACTGCGCGGTGAGCATCCGCGGTTTTGACCCGTCAGCGCCGGTCAGCGACGGTACTCATCGTAGTCGTCGGCGTAAGCGTCCTCGCCGCGGTCGGATTCACCGTAGCTGTCACTGTGGTTGTCGCCGTTGCCGCCCGACAGCTCTCGTTGCAGAGCTTCGAGATCCGTGGCGGGAGAGCTGTACTTCAGCTCTCTGGCCACCTTCGTCTGCTTGGCCTTGGCTCGGCCGCGCCCCATGGCTCGACCCCCTCGCAACGCAGGGACGGGGCCGTCCGGGGGAACGGCGGCCTCGTTCGCTCGACAACTTCGTTAGATACCACCGTACAGGGTTCTCCACAGCAGATGCGACGTGGCGGCTCCTGATGGAGTGTCGCGCGGATCTCAGTCGGTGAGCCGGCGTTGCGCGGCGAGTAGTTCGTCCACTGAGGCCGTTCCGCGGGCATACCGCGAACCGATCTCGGCATTGCAGGTATCCACCACATGCTGCACCTCGCGGCGGTGCCGGGACACCGACGTTTCCTCCGCCTGGTAGGCCGCCAGCGCGCTGGCAAGCTGCCCGGCGGACAGCGAGGTCACGTCGGAGAGATCGACATCGGCGACCAGCGCCTCGATGTGGCGTCGATGCACCTCGGCCGTGGACGGCTGGAGCGTTTGATGGCGGCCCGATCCGGTTGCCGGGGCGATGGCGTTCTCGGCAAGGATCGTCGCCAGCTCGGTGACGACGGGAGCGTTGCTGCCTTCCTGCCGGCGGCGCTGTTCCGCGCGGACGATGTCGATCCGGGCGTGCAACAGCCGCCGAAGGTATGACAGGTTCGTCTCCTCCTGTGCCGCGAGATCCCGCCGCGCCCGCACCTCCTCCATCGGAAGTTCCGCCAGCCCAGCCACAAACCCGGGCTCAAGTATCCGCTCGATCACATCGCTTATCCTGCCACCTGCGCCGCCGCCTACGGCCTCCAACGGGGTGATGCGCGCGCTCCACGTCGTGAGCGGTGTGACTCCCAGCGTGTTGTGCTATCCCCTGAGACGGCGCAGCGCGGCGCGGCCAGGCGGTTCGCCGGTGTCGGGGGGAACGGACGCCGGTTCGATCGACGCTGACGCGGGACCGGCTTGCAGGGGCGTGGCGGGTTCAACCGAGCGTTTGAGCAGAGCCAGAGCGATCGGGCCGAGCTCGTGGTGGACGGCCACGGTGCCGACCCGGCCAACCACCCGCTCGCCAGCCCGTACCGGGTCTCCGGTGGCCGGTACCTGCTCGGGTGACTCCAGGTGCAGGAGCACCATCCGCCGTGGCGGCCGACCGAGATTGGCGACCCGAGCGACCGTTTCCTGCCCCCGGTAGCAGCCCTTGTTCAAGTGCACCGCAGGACCGATCCAGCCGACCTCGTGCGGGATGGTGCGCTCGTCGGTGTCGACGCCCAGCCGCGGGCGCAGCCCCGCTACCCGCAGCGCCTCGTACGCCCAGCTGCCCGCCGGGGTCGCACCCGCGTCAACGAGGCGGTGCCAAGCTTGGGTCAGTTCGTCACGCGGCACGACGAGGTCGGTACGGCCCGTTGCTACGCGGACGAAACCGCCGAGCCCTCCTACCTGGGTGAGCACGTGGTCGGTGCGCGGGCCGAGCACGGACAACACGGCCAGCTCTGCTGTTGCGTCCCGGGGCTCCACCTTCGACCAGAAGATCATCGATTTCAGGTAGGCCAGCAGTCCCTGCGCTCTACCCGGCTCGGTGTCTAGCCATACCGTGCTGTCCACATGCGACACCGCCGCGTGGTGCTCGACGTGGCCGTGCAGGTCCAGCACCAGTGCCTCGGTATGTTCACCTTCACCGAGCGCGAGCAGGTGCTGGGAGGTGATGGTGTGCAGCCAGCTCAGCCGGTCCTCACCCGGCACCGCAAGGATCTCCCGGTTGGACCGGTCTACCACCACCACGCCGCGCTCGGCGGTGCGCTGTTCACCAAGCGGGTCTCCATAGTGCCAGGCGACGTCAAGGTCTGGAGACTGCTCCGGCGGGGGTATCGCACCCGGGTGTGCTAGCAAGGGCGAGGTCACGAGCCGTCGTTCTCCATGGTCGGCTCGGCATGCTTGGCGCAGCGCCCAGACAGCGCCAGGTGGCTGGCGTCAACCACGAACCCGAACCGGGACCGCAACCGCTCGATCAGATCGGCAAGCTCCTCGGGTGGCACCTCGATGAGGGCTTCGCAGCGGTGACACACCAGGTGGACATGTTGATGTCCTTGGGTGGAGTAAGTGGGCGCGCCGTGCCCGAGGTGGGTATGGCGCACCAGATCAAGCCCCTCGAGCAGCTCAAGGGTGCGGTAGACGGTCGTGATGTTGACCGCGGGTGCGACGCGTTGCACGTGTTCGCAGATACGTTCTGGGGTGGCGTGCTCCAACTCCCGCACGGCGTCGAGCACCAGCTGGCGTTGCGGGGTCATCCGCATCCCGCGCTCATGCAATGTGCGGCGCAGGCTGGTGTCCACACCGACGATGGTAGCGCGACTGCCCTGCCCGAACGGGTATCGCGCCTGGTCACTCGTGGCGCTGCGGGGTGACCCTGCATTGAGGGGGCTAATCCATTGCGGGCCTACTACGGCGCGGATAGCGTGAAAGTACACGGGAAAGGAGGTGGTCCAAGGTTGAACGGCTATAGGACTCGTGAGGTGGCTGCCAGCTAGAGCCGCCGACGGCCGTGGAAGGCCACCTCCACCCTGACCGTTGATCATGGCGGCGGGGATGCGAGAGGCGGCCGGCGAATCCAAGGCAGTCACCCGGCCCCCGGGGTCGCCCGAGCACTAGTCCCGCTTGGGCCCGCCGCTACACGCGCGGCAAGCCCCGGGGGCTGACTATTTTCTGTGCCCCCTGCTCCTGCGACTGTTCCGTCTGTCAGCCGGCTACGCGTTGCAAGCGGGCCGAGACGTGGGGTTGCATCGGTTGGCCGACCATGGCGCGCTCCTCGACGTAGGCCAGGTCGCCGCCATTGACGATGCCGTAGAGCCGGTGCGCTGCGGTGACGTCCTTGGCCGTCGCGCTGCGCACCACCGTGTCGGTGCCCAGCTCCCATGAGGTCTGGTTGCGGGGCTGCCCGTAGTACAGCTCCAGGATGCCGGTGCCGTGGGCGGCGAGCAGCTCGATGGTGTCGTCGCTCTGGGGCCGCCAGAACCCGGTTTCCCGGGCTGCCGGCCGGATCACGTTGCCGTCAGCGTCGAGCAACCACGCGCGCGACTCGTAACGCAGGAACGGCCGCCCGTCGTGGCAGATCACCAGCTGCTGCCCGAAGCGGAACGGCCCGTCGATGGTCGGGTAGACGACCTCTCCCTCGCCACGCCAGACCCCGACCAGGGGCAGCAGCATGAGGCACTGCGGATGCAGCTCAGGGCCCTCCCGCAGGTTGGCGGTGTCACCGGGAACCGGTAGATCGGTGAACTCGGGCATGTTGCGCACGCCGGTGCGCTGCGCGCGCTGCGCGGCGAGCCGCAATGCCTCGTCGCCGCTGGAACCGCCGGTGGCTACCACGCCCGAGATCATAGGCTGATCCGTCGAGCGTGCCTGGCGGTATCAGCCCACTTGCAGTTGCAGCAGCTGCAACTTGGAGTTCTCCAGCTCCACTTCGAAAACACCGGGAGTGTTTGCGACGAACGTCACCGCCGCGGTGGCGCCGGCGGGAATGTTGGCCTTGCGGTCGTAGCCGTGCACGTGGATCTCGTCAGCCACGTCGCTGCTCACCGACAGCACGATCGGCGTGCCGGTGGCCACCGCGATCCGGCCGGTGTCGCCGGTGGCCTTGCCGCCACGGACCTTGACATTGATCGTGCGGACGGTGGTCGATGCGGCCGGCGGCTTCGCCGACGCACCGCTGGGATTGGCGCCGGGCCCGGTACTGGCGCCGTTCCCGCAGCCCCCGAGTGTCGCTACTGCTGCCACTGCTGCCGCAGCTACCACCACTGCCCCTCGACCCATCTGCATACCTCCCCAGCTACCGGCTGTTTAGGGGTCATTAGCCTGCCATTGGCTCCGTGCTGGCCATCTCGGAGGTGGTGCGCTGCCGTGCAGCCCGCCCTACCTGGTTTGAGTCGGACAATCGCGGCGGGGTAACTGCGGCTGACTCATGACGCCGTTGCGAGGCGAGCAGCGGCGATGCGGCGGCGCACGGTGACGACCGCTCCTTGCCGCGGGACCATCGTCACGTGCCGGGCTCGGACCGGCTCGTCCGGCGCCGTGGTTGCGGCGAGCTCCACCCGGAGCAGGATCTCCCGCAATACGGTGCGCATCTCCACCTGCGCGAAGGTGGCACCTAGGCAGCGGCGTACCCCACCACCGAAGGGCAGCCAGACGGCCGGGTCGGGCCGCTGGCCAAGGAAGCGTTGCGGCTGGAAGGAGTCCGGGTCGGGGTAGTACCGGCTGCTGTGCTGCACCAAGTTGATGCTGGGAGCCAGGATGACGCCAGCCGGGAGGTGATACCCGCCAAGCTGCAGGTCAGCGGTGAGCTTGCGGCCGAACTCGAAGACCACCGGCCGTATCCGCAAGCTTTCCCTGCACACCGCGTCAAGCCAGGCCTCATCGCCGTCGGCGGCGGCGTGCGCGGTGCGCGCCAGCAGCTCGGGATGGCGGGTCAACCGCTCGAATGCCCAAGACAGCGCCGTTGCCGTGGTGTCGTGCCCGGCCAGCAGCAGCGTGACGAGTTGGTCGACGAGCTCGTCGTCGGGCATAGGCTCGCCCGCGCTTGCTGTGCTGCTGCCGCTGCGCACCAGCATCGCCAGCGCGTCGGTTCGCTGTTCCAGCTGCGGGTCGGCGCGGCAACGGTGGATTTCATCGTTGAGTAGCTCCACAGCAGCGGCCCTGCGCTGGGCGCGGCGGCGCCACATGCCAAACCGCAGCAACGCCTCCGGTGGCGGGATCAGCTCCACTGGGGAGCCGATTTCCATCATGGGGGGCAGCGCCGCCCGCAGCGCGGCAAGCCGGTGCCGGTCGTGCACCCCGATGACGGTGCGCAGGATCACCTCGAGGGTGAGCCGCTGCATCCGGGGGTACAGCGGGAACGGTTCACCGACCGGCCACCGCGCCACCTCCTCGGCGGTGATGGCGATCATCTCGGCGATCTGGCGGCGCACCGCATCGCCGTGGAAGGCCGGCAACATCAGGCTGCGGCTGCGCCGGTGCTTGTCATCGTCGATGACGAGCAGCGAGTGCCTGCCGACCACCTGGGCTAGCGGCGCGGCTGCCTCACCGGCATGAAAGATCGCGGGATCGCCGCGGGCAACCATCCGGATGTGCTCGGGGTTGGCCAGGAACACCAGCGTGCCGATCACAGGAATGCGAATGGCGAACACATCGCCATAGCGGCGGTGGCAGGTATCGACGAAGCGGATCGGATCCAGCCAGATCAGCCCGGCCTGGATCGCGGCCGGCAGCGGCGGGCCGGGCGGTGGCGCGCTCGCCATAACCAGGCAATATACCTAACGTTCCGAGCAGGTTGGTGGCTCTTCAAGGACTACCAACCCCGTCGTGGCTTACTCATAACGGCCGCCAACCCCGTCAGCACGCTGGCGGGGTTGGCGGCCGTTAACGACGTCGACTACCGGGGTTGGTAGTCCTTGAAGAGCCACCAACCCGGGGTGGTCAGGACACGGTCACGGTGACGGTGTACAGGCCAGGGGCGTCGGCGGTGACCGTTGCTTCACCGACACCGGATCGGTGCAAAGCGCGGACGGTCCAGGTGCCCGGGGCGGCGAAGAACCTAAACTGGCCGGAGGCTGAGGACACCACCTCGGCGGTGAACTCACCGGTGCCGTCGAGCAACCGGACGTACGCTCCGCCGAGTGGTTCCCCCTCTGCCCGCACCGTGCCGGTCAGCACGGTCTGCTTGGACAGGTCGGTGCCCGGTGGCAAGACCTGGGTCTGTTCCGGTGCCCCGCACACCGCGCTCAGCCCTTGCTGCCGAGCTCGATGGGGGCGCCGACCAGCGAGCCGTACTCGGTCCAGGACCCGTCGTAGTTCTTGACGTCGGGCTGTCCGAGCAGTTCGTGCAGCACGAACCAGGTGTGGCTGGACCGCTCACCGATGCGGCAGTAGGCGATGGTCGGCTTGCCGTTGTCCAGCCCGGCACCCTCGTACAGTGCCCGCAGCTCGTCGTCGGACTTGAAGGTGCCGTCATCGTTGGCGGCCTTCGACCAGGGCACGTTGATCGCCGTAGGGATGTGCCCGGGACGCTGCGCTACCTCTTGCGGCAGGTGGGCCGGTGCCAGGATCTTGCCGGCGAACTCGTCCGGTGACCGGACGTCGACCAGGTTCTTGTTGCCGATCGCATCGACCACTTCCTGCCGGAATGCCCGGATCGAGGTGTCCTGGTCGTGCTTGGCGGTGTAGCTGGTGGCCGGTCGCTTCACCTCGTCGGTGTTCAAGGGACGGCCGTCGAGTTCCCACTTCTTGCGCCCGCCGTCGAGCAGCTTGACATTGTCGTGCCCGTAGAGCTTGAAATACCAGTAGGCGTAAGCGGCGAACCAGTTGTTGTTACCGCCGTAAAGCACGACGGTGTCGTCGTTGCTGATGCCCTTATCCGACAGCAGTTTCTCGAAGGCGCCCTTGTCCACGAAGTCGCGGATCACCGGGTCCTGGAGCTCGGTCTTCCAGTTGATCTTCACAGCACCGGGGATGTGCCCAGCGTCGTAGGCGGTGGTGTCCTCGTCGACCTCGACGAAGACGACGCCGTCGGTGTCCAGGTTCTGCTCTGCCCAGTCGGGCGTGACCAGGACGTTTTCGCGGCTCATGCGACAGCTCCTCGTTCCATGTTGATGGCGGTGTGTATTTAAATCGTTTACTTCAAGACATTTCCCGGTGCTGCTCGTCTGTGACAATTCGGGCGATGCGCGAAGAATCGCTAAAAGGCACCCGCGATCATCGAGGAGTAGCTGCCCGGTCAGGCCAGGCAACAGAGGCTGCTGTTCAGGCGGCAGAAATCAACAGCCCGGCGCTTGGTTAGCAGCGGGTGCACGACAGCGACACTACCCGACAGTCCCGCTGTGCGGGACCGCCATTCCACGAAGGTGCCAGTGGCGTCGGTGCCGTCTGTAGTGTCGTGGTCCCCGTGCATGCGGAAAACCTCTCCCGATACGCCCCGGAAGGACGTGGATGACCAACCGGTTGGAGGTTGACGCAGTCTTCAAGCGGTACGGAGATGTTGTCGCGTTGCGGGAGATGACCTTCGAGGTACATGCTGGCGAGCTGTTTGGCTTCGTCGGCAGCAACGGAGCGGGCAAGACCACCACGATGCGGATCGCGCTCGGTGTGCTTGCTGCTGACCGGGGCGAGGTCCGGTGGGATGGTCGCCCGATCGATCTGGAAAGCAGGCGGCGCATCGGGTACATGCCGGAAGAACGCGGGCTCTACCCGAAGATGCCGGTCGGTGAGCAGCTGATCTACCTGGCTCGGTTGCATGGCCAGCCGCCGACTGTCGCCAAACGATCGGTGCGGGCCTGGATCGAGCGCCTCGGCGTGGCCGCGCACCGCGATGACGAGGTACAGAAGTTGAGCCTGGGCAACCAGCAGCGCGTTCAGCTCGCTGCGGCGCTGGTGCACGACCCGGCACTGCTGGTGCTCGACGAGCCGTTCTCCGGCCTCGACCCGGTGGCAGTGGAGATCATGAGCGAGGTGCTGCGGGAGAAGTGCGCGCAGGGGGTCCCCGTGCTTTTTTCCAGCCACCAGCTGGATCTGGTGCAGCGGCTGTGCGATCGGGTGGGCATCGTCCGCGGCGGAGCGATGGTGGCCTGCGGCTCGGTGGACGAATTGCGCAGCGGCGCCAGCAGCCAGCTTGTCGTCGATGTTCCCGATGCTCCGCGGGGATGGGCTGATGGCATACCTGGTGTGACGGTCTGCGCGCAGGATGGCACGCGCACCGTGCTGGAGCTACCACAAGATCTCGATGACCAGGTCGTCTTGAAGATGGCGCTGAGTACCGGGCGGGTACGGGAGTTCGCGTGGCGCCCACCGTCGCTGGTGGACTTGTTCCGCAACGTGGTCAGCGACGAGGTGGCGGGGTGAGCCGGTGAGCTCGGCATGGCAGCCGGTCGCATTGGTCGCACGTCGGGAGATCACCACCCGGATCAGATCCAAGGGCTTCCGGATTGGCACACTCGTCTTGCTCGCGGTGGTCGTCGCGTTTCCCGTGGTGCTCCGGCTGGCCACCGGGTCTTCAGCCCACTCGGTGGGCTTTACCAGCCAGAACGCATCACTGGTCCAACCGTTTGTGGCGGTGGCTGAGGCGTCGGGCGCGAACGTGAAGACGGCTACGGTGCCCGATCAGTCCAGTGGTCAGCAGCAGGTCCGGTCCGGGGCGTTGGATGCCCTCGTGGTGGGGTCGTCGGGATCGATCCAGGTCGTCGTGGACAGAACTCTCGACGAAGGGCTGCGTGCGGCGTTCATTGCATTGGCTCACCAGCAGGCGCTCGATGCGCAGGTTCGCCATCTGGGGGGTGATCCGGCTCAGGTGAGCGCCGCGGTGGCGTCAGCCCAGCTAGATGTGGCGGCACTCGAGGCCGCCCCGGAGATCAACGGCCAGCGGATCGCCCTGGGCATCGTTACCGGCGTGCTGATCTACCTGTCACTGCAGACCTGGGGCCAGGTCGTCGCGCAGGGTGTGGTGGAGGAGAAGTCCAGCCGGGTAGTGGAGCTGCTGCTTTCCACGATCCAGCCGTGGCAGCTGATGGCGGGGAAGGTGTTGGGCATCGGCCAGGTAGGCCTGGTGCAGATCGCGATCGTGGCCGGTGGTGGGGCGATTGCCGGGCTGGTCACCGGGGCACTGACGATCCCGGCTTCGGCAGTTGCGGGAACAGTCGTGTGGTTGGTGGTGTGGTACCTGCTCGGGTTTTTCAGCTACGCCCTGGTGCTTGCCGCCGCCAGCTCGCTGGTCTCCCGTCAGGAGGAAATCGCCGGGGTGGTCGGCCCGATCCTCATGCTGCTCGTGGTGCCCTACGTGCTAGGCATCTCGATCCTGCCCAGCAAACCGGACAGCCGGCTGATCGAGGTGCTCTCGCTGATCCCCCTGTTTGCGCCCACTTTGATGCCGATGCGGCTCGCCTTCGGTGGCGTGCCGGTGTGGCAGGCAGTTCTGGCGGTGGCGCCCGTGGTGCTGATGATCCCGGCCCTGGTGTGGCTGTCGGGCCGGATCTATCGCAATGCGGTGCTGCGCACCGGTGCACGGGTCCGCCTCCGGGAGGCGCTGCGCGCCAGCTAACCGCCGGTTCGCATCTGGTTCAGCGAAACGTTGGAAGCGGTGCCTTCTACGACCACTGAGCCGGTGTCCACCCAGACTTTGGTGGGAGTGACGGCGAAGGGCAGCTGACCCGGTTTGACCTCGGTGCTGAGCGTGTTGAGCAGGGTTTGGCGCACGGCCCGCGGCAGGCCCACCGAGCCACCGTCCTGCGCCAGCCGGACGTCCCTGACGGTGATCCGCACCACACCGCCGGTGAGCTGGATCAATCCGATTCCCACGATCTCGGTGCGCTGGCCCACAAGGTCGGTAGTGGCCACCATCCGTACTGGCGCACGGTCGCCATGCGGCGCATCGCTTGCCGGTGTTCGGGCCGGGAGTAGTTCCTTGATTTCCTGGTCAGATGGCTGCTGGATGCGCAGGTCTTCGATCCCGATGGCTCTCCCAAGGTCGGTGTCCTTGATCCGAACCCGGCCGTCCACCAGCGCCGCCCGGACCGAGTGCACGTCGCCGGAAGTCACCTCGGCAAGCGGTGCGTCGACGTCGTGCAGCGTTGCCTCCACGTCGAGATCATGCAAGGGATCCACCGACACCCCGGTGGCTTGCACGTCGATGGCGGTGTAGTGGCCGGCCAGGGCCTGGGTGAGGAAGGGAAAGCCGTTGATCCGTACCGAGGGATCGCTGCGCAGGGCAAGCTGCTGGCGCATCTGGGTGGCGACGGTGTGTTCAGCGAACGCTGCCGCCCCGAAATCAGCCGCCACTGCCAGGGCCACGACGACCAGCACTGCGATGATCAGCTTGCGCACCCGGTTCCGCCATCCCGTCAGCTTCACAAAGCTTCGTCAAGGTTGTTGTGACGGGCACGGTATTCTCCGCAGAACACCTCATGGCTCGCGGCCTTGGGATCCAAGGCAGTCGCGGCCCCGGTGGGGAGATTGCCGGCCTCCAACAGGCAGGAGGGAACGGGCATGGAACTGCTGTTGCTCACCGCGGACCCTGGTCCTGCCTCGGTTTTGCCGGCACTGTCCCTGCTGGGACACGGCGTTCGTTCGGCGGCCCCTGAGGTCGCGGCACTGCTCGATGCCGGTCCTTACGACGCGGTGCTGGTCGATGCGCGGCTGGACCTGGCCGGTTCCCGCAGCCTGTGCCGGTTACTGGGATCGACCGGGCTGGAGGTGCCGGTGGTGGTGGTGATCGGTGAGGGCGGGCTGGTCGCTCTGTCGGCTGACTGGGGAGCCGACGAGATCCTGCTGCCCACCGCGGGACCGGCCGAGGTAGACGCGCGGCTTCGGCTTCTGGTCGCCCGCCGCGCCAATGAGTCCAGCGTGGGCCGTGGTAGCGCGCTGGTTCTCGGCGAACTGGTGATTGATGAGGCGACCTACACCGCCCGGCTGCGCGGCCGCCCGCTGGACCTCACCTACAAGGAGTTCGAACTGCTCAAGTACCTGGCGCAGCACGCGGGGAGAGTGTTCACCCGCGCGCAGTTGCTCCAGGAGGTGTGGGGCTACGACTTCTTCGGCGGCACCCGGACGGTTGATGTCCACGTACGGCGGTTACGAGCCAAGCTCGGCCCGGAGCACGAGCAGCTCATCGGCACCGTTCGTAACGTGGGATACAAGTTCGTCCGGCCGGTGCGCACCATGAGTTCCCGGGAGCGCGCCGAGCAGGAACGCGCCGCCGAGCCTGGTACAGAAGCTGTGGACAGCGCCGAACCCGACTGGGCTGCACCCGATCGCGCCGGTCCCCGAGGGGGGCAGGGCTGGCCGCTACCCATGCAGCGGAGTTGACCAGGGCATGGCCCTGGCGCTGACCTGGCTTACCCACCTGTCGGGTGACCAGATCGCCGACGTGCTCGCCCTGCTTGCCGCGGCCGAGGCCGCCGACGGTTTTCACGCCCTCTCCGAAGCGTCACTTCTGCGGCTGCGACCTGAGGGCAGTTCCGGTACCGGAGCGCACCTTCTCGCGCGCGACCCGGACGGCACGCTCGCCGGCTATGCGGCCTTGGATGAGCGCTCCGATCGCAGCACCGCCGAATTTGCGGTGCACCCGGAGCACCGGCGCCACGGCGTGGGAGCTGCGCTGCTGGCCGCGCTGCTCGATCGGGTACGCGCGCCGCTGTGGTTGTGGGCGCATGGCGAGCACCCCGCAGCGCTGCGGTTGGCCCAGCGGGCCGGGGTGGTCAGCCGGCGGGCGCTGTTCCAGTTGCGCCGCAGCCTCGCCGAGCCCGTCGCGCCGCGCGCCCTGCCCGACGGCGTGACGCTACGGACTTTCCTGCCGGGTGAGGACGAAGCTGCGGTGGTGCGGGTGAACAAGCGCGCGTTCGCCTGGCATCCCGAACAAAGCCGGTTGACCACCGGGGACCTGGCACTGCTGGAGACCCAGCCCTGGTTCGATTCCAAGGGCTTCCTCCTGGCAGTCGATCCTGCCGGTCGGTTGCTGGGCTTCCACTGGACGAAGATGCATCCAGACGGGCTCGGCGAGGTCTACGTGCTCGCGGTGGATCCCGACGCCCAAGGCACCGGCCTGGGGGGTGCACTGACCGTGGCCGGGCTTGCGTACCTGCGGGACCGCGGCGCGCCGGAAGCGATGCTGTACGTCGACTCCGACAACACCGCCGCGCTGCGCACCTACCGCAATCTGGGTTTCGCGCACCATCACACCGACGTGCAACTGCTGCTTGACCCCGGCTAGACCGCCGGAATGGTGCGCTATCGCGTGGGGGGTAGGCCAGTGACGAGGAAGCTGACCTGGCGGGCGATCGCCACCGCGTGGTCAGCAAAGCGTTCGTAGTAACGACCGATGAGCGCGGCGTCTACCGCCGGTTCGACCCCGTGTGCCCAGTCCTCCGCGAACAGGATCTGGAACGTGCGCCGGCGCAACGCGTCCACCTCGTCGTCGGCTTGCGCCAGGCGCTGCCCAGACAGCGGATCTCGGCGCTCGATTGCTGTCGCAGCGTCCTGCGCCAGGCTGGTGGCGAGCATGCTCATCCGAGCGAATACCGGCCGGACGTCGTCCGGAATCGGTACGGCTGGGTGCTTGAGCCGGGCGAGCTTGGCGATGTGCTGGGCCAGGTTCCACATCCGTTCGACGTCGCGCACAGCGTGCATGGCGGCAACGACCACCCGCAGGTCAGTGGCCACCGGGGCCTGCAAGACAAGCAACCTGACGCAGCGCTGGTTCATGTCGTCGCACAGCGCCTTCATTTCGCCCTCGCTGGACAGGACCAGCTCCGCGAGGGCGAGATCAGCCTGATTGAGCGCAGTCGAGGCATTGGCCATCATGTGACCGGCGAGCCGGGCGGCTTTGGCGAGATCGTTGATCAGGCTGTCCAACTCGGCATGAAAAGTTTCCCGCATTGCCAGAGGGTACGAGGGAAATCTCGCGCGGTCTCGGCGACTGAGTGAATCGGCCGTGAACGCGACATTGAACGCCGAGGTTCAGCCGCCGGACTCGGCCAGCTCAGCGTCGGCCGGGACGGCAAGATCCAGGGGGTCGTCCAGCCAGCCTTGCGGCAACGCGACCCGGCCGGGCGAGCCCTGGCGCCCCCGTGGTCCGTCAGCGCCGGGCGGGAACGGGGCGTCAGCGTCCAGCTGGGATAGCAGGTCATCGAGCTCGGCGAAGCTGGACACCATTCCCAGCGCGCGCCGTACGTCCCCGCCAACGGGGAAACCGTGCAGGTACCAGGAGACGTGCTTACGCAAATCCCGAAGGCCCTTCTCAGACCCGAGGTGCGCGACGAGCAGGTCGGCGTGGCGGCGCAGGATGGCCGCTACCTGCCCGAGATTCGGTGGTGTCGGCAGCGGTATGCCCGCGAAGGCGGCCTCGAGTTCGGCGAACAGCCACGGCCGTCCCAAGCAGCCGCGACCTACCACGACACCGTCACAGCCGGTCTGCTCGATCATCCGGATCGCATCCCCAGCGGTGAAGATGTCGCCGTTGCCAAGCACGGGGATGGAGGTGACGGTCTGCTTGAGCGCGGTGATGGCAGCCCAATCGGCGGTGGGCGAGTACCGCTGCGCCGCGGTGCGCGCGTGCAGGGCCACGGCTGCCACCCCGGAGTCTTGCGCGATCCGGCCGGCATCGAGATACGTGTGGTGCTCGTCGTCGATGCCGATCCGGAACTTCACCGTGACGGGCAGCGGGCCGGCCGCCTCGACGGCTCCGCGGACTATCTCGCCGAACAGGGCGCGCTTGTAGGGCAGCGCGGCCCCACCGCCGCGGCGGGTCACCTTCGGGACCGGGCAGCCGAAGTTGAGGTCGATGTGATCAGCGAGATCCTCGTCGCGGACCATCTCCACGGCCTTGCGGATCGTCGCCGGGTCAACCCCGTAGAGCTGCATCGACCGGGGGCGCTCCACGGCGTCGAAGCTGATCATCTTCAACGTGCCGGGATGCCGCTCGATCAGCGCCCGGCTGGTGATCATCTCGCAGACGAACAATCCGGCGCCGAATTCGCGGCACAGCCGCCGGAACGCCACATTGGTGATGCCTGCCATCGGCGCAAGCACGACCGGCGGGTCGACCCGGTAAGGCCCGATCCGCAACTCCGGTCGCACAACGCCCACCTGCACATCATCCCGCCCGCCCGGATAGCGCATGTCGAGCCCTCCCGCCCGTGTGTCGCGTCCTGGTGCCCCGTGTGTCGTGCGTTGGTGCCCGGGTGTCGTGCGCTGGTGCCCGGTGTGTCGTGCGTTTCGCAACCATGACCCTGTGGGTGGTTGAGCTCCGGGACCAACCGGCCTAGCGTCGGAAACTGGCGTTGTGACAATCGATTGACAGCCAGCGAGGTGATCCATCATGCGAGCGCGCGTTGGCGACCGGCTCTGCGTGCACAGCCGCACCGTCAGTCGGCCCGACCGCATGGGTGACGTGGTGGAGGTGCGGGGACCCGATGGTCAGCCGCCTTTCCTGGTTCGCTTCGACGATGGCCAGGAGCGGTTGGTGTTTCCCGGTCCGGACTGCGTGGTGCAACCCGCCGCACAGTCATAGCCGGGCGGCGTTACCAGACTCCGGCTATCCGGCCTGGGCTGCCAGGCCCGGCTTGCGATGCCTGGGCTGCCAGGCTTGGGCTATCAGAAGCCAGCCCCGGACCCACCACGCTGGGCGGGAATCGTGGCGGCGCCAGTGCAATGGTGACTTTGCCGCAGCTCCCGGCCTGGTGTAGCACCGTGGCGGGCAGGCCTCGGGTGCAGCCGCACACCTCATCAGCTGGCCAGCCCTAGCCCTGAGTTACCGCCCGTCCATCAACGACCGCATCCACTCGGTGCTGGCGGCGGCAACGCCGGTCACGCGCCGTGACATTGGCCGGTGAACTGCGCACATTCGGGCGGCGCATGCGACGCTGCAGTCGGCACCGCTGCGGCGGGCGGCAACTTTCGGGTGGAATATGGCATTCACCGCGATGGTCGGACGGGCGCTGCGGGCAGCTGCCTCCGACGTCACGCCGCTGCGCGAGTCGGTCGCCTTCCGGCGGTTGTTCACCGGCCAGACGGTGTCGCAGGTCGGCGCGCAAGTTACCCGCGTCGCGGTCCCGCTCCAGGTCTACGCGATCACCCGCTCATCGCTCGACGTGGGCTTGATCGGGGCGGCCGGCTTTTTTCCCTTGGTGGTCTTCGGGCTCTACGGCGGGTCGATCGCGGACGCGGTTGATCGCCGCAAGCTGGTGTTGCTCACTTCGACCGGGACCATGCTGGTCAGCGTCGTGTTGCTGGTCCAGGCCCTGCTGGGGGTCAACCGGATCGGTGTGTTGTTCGCCTGCGTCGCGGTGCAGTCGGCGTTCGCCGCAGTGGACTCGCCGGCCCGGCGAGCGATCATTCCGCAGTTGGTGCGGGCAGACATGCTGCCGGCGGCCAATACGCTCTCCTACGGCAGCATGCAGCTCACCGTCATCACCGGACCGGTACTGGCCGGGACGGCGGTCGGTGCTGGTGGTTTCGGGTGGGCGTACGCGATCGACGTCGCTTCGTTCGCCGGTGCCTTCTACGCCGCGGTGCGGCTGCCGTCCCTGCCACCCGGCACCGGCGCCCGGCGAGCCGGCCTCACCTCGGTCATCGAGGGCTTGCGGTTCCTGGCCGGGCACCGGGTGGTGTCGATGACGTTCGTCGCCGACCTCATCGCGATGATCTTCGGGATGCCGGCGGCGCTGTTTCCGGCATTGGCTGACGGCCAGTACGGCGGCGGCGCTAGCACCGCCGGCCTGCTCTACGCAGCGCCAGCGGTCGGGGCGGTCGTCGCCACGTTGCTGGGTGGGGCTATCGCCCGGGTGCACCGTCATGGGCTCGGCGTGGTGGTCTCGATAGCGGTCTGGGGCGCGGCGATCACCCTGTTCGGGCTTACCTCGACGTTGTGGTTGGGATTGCTGCTGCTCGCAGTTGCGGGCGCGGCCGACACCGTCAGCGCCGTCTACCGCTCGACGATCCTGCAACATGCCACCCCGCCCGGGATGCAAGGGCGGCTGCAAGGGGTCTTCATCGTGGTGGTCACCGGCGGCCCGCGCCTGGGCGATCTGGAAGCGGGTGCGGTGGCGGCTGCATTCACCCCCCGGATCTCGGTGGTCTCAGGGGGGCTGGCGTGCCTGGCCGGAATCGGGCTGCTCGCCATGATGGTCCCGGCTTTCGTGCGCTACGACGCCCGGGCCGCCGCAGCCCAGCGTGCTGAGGAGGTGCCGCCGGGCGGCACGGCGTAGCAGGCTGGCTGGCACGGCACCGACTCGGCTAGGGCAAGTAGCGGTGGAACCACTCGATGGTGGCCACCCAGGCCGCTTCGGCCTGAGTCGCGTTGTAGCGCGGCCCAGTGTCGTTGTGAAAAGCATGATCCACACCGGGATAGACGGTGATCTGGTACGGATGGCCAGTGCGGCGCAGCTGTTGCTCGATTTGGTCTTTCGTGCTGGTAATCCGGGTGTCCCGCTCGGCGTAGATGGCGAGCACTGCGGCCGGAGTCGCGGCCAGCCCCGCCATATTCGCCGGTGGCGGGCCGTAGAAGGGCACCGCCGCTTTCACCGTGGTGCCCGCGGCGAGCGCGTTCCAGGTCATACCCCCACCGAAACAGAAACCCGTGATGCCCAGCCGGTCGCCTGCACCAGCCGCCGACAGCGCGGATAACGCATGTTGCAGGTCGGACACCATGGTCATGGGATCCTGCTTGCTCAGCGCGGCTGCGTACTCAGCCGGGTCGCTCAGCTTGCCGGCGCCGCCTTGGCGAGATAGCAGATCAACGGCGGCGGCGCCGAATCCGGCTGTGGCGACCCGGCGAACCACATCTTTGATGTGCTCCACCAGACCACGGTTCTCGTGGATCACCAGCACACCACCCGCGGCACCACCCTGACGCGGGTGCGCGGAGTAGCTGATCAGCGAGGCACCATCTGCGCCGGTCACTGTCATCGGCGCGACAGTGATGCGGGCATCGTCGGGCCGTACGGTGACGCCGTCCGTGGTGGGTTGCGCGGGCGGCGTAGCGAACGGGTACGGCGTGCTGGTCGGCCGGGATTGCGGCGAGGGAGGTGTCCGGGATGGTTCGCTCGTGCAGCCTGCCGCCTCGAGCAGCAGCATCGTGCTGGCGATACTGCCGGTGATCAGGGTCACCCGGCGGAGTAGCTCCCGCCTGCTGATCAATCGATCCTGGAAGTCCTCGATGTGCTCGCCAACCAAGTAGCGCTGAAAATCAGTCATCAGTACCACCTCAGCCGGGACTGTTGTGGTCCACGTGGGAACCCGGCCTGGAGGAGTTGTCGATATCCAACGTAGGGCGGCCACCGTCGGTGCTGTTGCCGATTACCACGCAGCCTGTCGAGTCGTCGATAATAATAATTCCCCGGGTCACGTTGGGCCCAGAGATCTTATTGTCGCGAATCTCGACGTTGGGCCAGCGGCGCAGGTTGATTGCTTGCGCGCCGTTGGTGGCGCAGGTGTTGTCCACGAACGTGATCGACGGGACTCCAGTGGGTGCTCCGCTGTTCCCCCGCTGGTCGCCGGTGGCGATCAGGCATTGCGCGCCGACGTTGCGGCAGGTGTTGCCGGCAATGAGGACGTCGAAGGTGGGCGGGCTGTTGTCGTCGTAGGTTTGGAAGCAATCCGGATGCGGCGGGTTAGCGTAGCCGCGATCGGAAATGTCCGTGACGGTGTTCTCGGTGATCCGGTGCCCATTACCAAAAAAGCGCATGCCGTCGGCGTCACCGTTGTCCCGGGCAAGCGTATCGCTCACCTTGTTGTGGCTCACTGCGATTCGCTGGCCATCGATCCAGATGCCCACGGTATCGACGTGCTGCACCGTATTCGAGTCGATGATCGAGTTTTGGCAGCGCTCGCACGTGATCCCACCCCGCTGGGTGTCATGCACGGTGTTGTGGCGGACCGCCAGGTCGTCACCGTTGAGAAAGATTCCCTCCCCCCCAGCGACCGTAAAGCCCTCGATGACGACGTGGTCTGCGGTGATGTGGATGCTGCGCACGGCCGCCCCGTCGGACCGTAGGGTGATCGGCGTGCTGGGGGCGCCCGAGTGGGTCATGGTCACATCGGTACTGGACAAGTCGCCCCCGGTGAAGCACAGCGTGGTCCCCGGCGAGGCGGCATCCAGGGCCGCCGGCACCTGGTCGGCTTGACTGACGGTGCGAGTGCACGGTGCTGGGTGCTCCTGGTTCGGGCCGGCTGCCGAGTTTGGGCTGGACGGCGGGCTAGGGCTGGGCTGGGGACTCGGGCTCATCGAAGAACTCCCTCCCCCGCAGCCGGCAGCCGTGACCAGGGCCAGCACGGCCACCCAGGCGGGCATCGTCCGGTGCAGCACTTGACCCATACGGTGCGCAATATCCACCCACGCAGCGTATGGCTCGCTTCGTTGCGGCGTGCGCTCACCGTCGCCAATGCCGGGTTGACGCTGGTCGGTGGACCGCTGGAGGGTCATTGGGCGAAGGCAGTGGGTCAGCGGCACAACCGTGCTGTCCAGCACAGCACCGTGGCGGTAGTGCAGATCGGCGCTACGTCACAACAGACCTGAAGATCGCGCCATCGACCTCAGACCCTGCTGCGGCCGGATCCCTTGGCCACAACTGCAGTGGCCCGCTCGGTGCCGTTTATGGTGGTTTGTTCTGATTGCGTCACGGATGATCATGCCCGAGCCTGATTTCGCAGCGGTTCATACGAGGACGAGGTTGAGGTGGGAACGAGCAAGGTTTCCGCGCCCCACGGCATGAAGCATGGGCAGTATGCGTTGGATCCATTTCTCGCGGTTCCGTTCATGCGCTGGGCTAAGAACATCAACAGCTGGTGGTTCGCTCTCGCCTTCCCCATACTTGGCGGGCTGGTTATTTTCGCGGCTGCCGTTGAGGGGGGTCTCGGGTCAGCTGCGGATTTCCAGTTCTGGGCCGATCTACGCCACGTTCGCTATGCCTTCGGTAATGCACCGGCGAATCACAGTGTCCCCAGCTTCCCGCTCGTCCGTGACTTTCCAACTTGGATTTTTGTTCTCGTGGTGAGTGCCACCTGTGTCGTAGCTCACCGGCAGTGGCAATTAATAGAAGAATGCATACCTCCGGTCGCACAAAAAGGCGCCCTTAAAGGGATCCGGTGTTACCCGGATTTGGGCTATCGTCGAATTCATCGCATCCTGTTGTTGCCGCGGGTCGTGCAAACGGGGTTGCACAAGCTTGAGGCGCGCGAGCGGAGCGTGGACCACGAAAACGCAGCTGCCGGTGGCAGCGGTGATGAGAAGAACGAGATCAGGGAGCTCGAAGCCCTCATAGTGTGTGTCAACGGCAAGATCCAAAACCATAGTCGACGCCGCAGCGCCGCAATTGCTTTCGCCAGTTTGCTGTTCACGATTATCGTCGCTGTCTTGGAGTACCGAAGCGGGGTGTTCCAGATCCTTGCTCCTTCCCGGGACAACGCTCAGTGGGTAAAACAAGCTTATGTATCCTGGTGGGCAGGAGGCAAGGCGCATCTGGTCGGGGTGATTGTCTACTGCCTGCTCATTGTGCTGCAAATATTCGTGATCCTCATGCAGAACGTGGTGGGACTTTTCTGCACCTATGTGGTTTTGTCATTCTCTGCGGTCGCCGAGTTGGACGCCGACTGGTTGAACCGCGACGGAAGTTACGGCTGGAAGCCGATTGCTCGAGTGTATAGAACCGTGGTGCTAACACTGGCGCTTCATGGGCTGGCGATCTCTGTGGCATTCGTCTGGCTAGGATACGAGAATCTCTTCCTGATCTTCGTGCTCGTGGCGGCCTGGGTTGCAGTGTTCTTTTTGTACCTTATTCTTCCGTATCTCGTGTTCAAACAGGTGGGGGAAGCCGCTAAGCGAAGGAGAATCGAGAAGCTCGAAAGATGTTTTCCAGCGAAGACGATCGATGAACTTCTGTTCGTAGACGAGGCTGGCTCCGAGATTGCAAAGTACCAACGTCTTCGCGACGAGATCAAAGAAGTGCACGAAGCAAAGATCAACCCGCTCCGGCTTCGACCAGTAGATTTTTCGGTCTTCGTCCTTCCGGTCGTGCTGACAGCGGTCCAGGTCTTCTTCTCGATCAAGTACGGCGGGTAGCCGTCACCAGATCTTGACACGCTGGTCGGGCGGGCGGAACAGCGTGTCGCCTGGCTTGACGTCGAATGTCGTGTAGTACTCGGGCAGGTTGCTGACGACCCCGTTGGTCCGGAACTCGTTCGGGCTGTGTGGATCACTCAACAGTTGTGCCCGTAGATCCTGCTCCCGGGTCTTGCCCCGCCACACCTGTGCCCATCCCAAGAAAAAGCGCTGCTCGCCAGTGAAGCCATCTATTACTGCGGCTGGCCGGCCGCCGAGTGACAGCTGGTAGGCGCGCAGCGCCACAGTCAGGCCAGACAAGTCTGCGATATTCTCGCCTAAGGTGAGTTCACCGTTGATGTGCTCACCGGGCAACGGTTCGTAGGCAGAGTATTGCGCGACTAATGCCTGAGTTCGGGCCGTGAAGCGCTGCAGGTCCTGCGGTGTCCACCAGTCTCGAAGATTGCCGTCCCCGTCGAATTTGCGGCCTTGGTCATCGAATGCATGGCTGATCTCGTGACCGATCACTGCGCCGATCGCGCCGTAGTTCACTGCATCGTCGGCGTTGGGGTCAAAAAACGGTGGCTGCAGGATGGCGGCCGGGAAGGTAATGTCGTTGAGGGTCGGATTGTAGTAGGCGTTGACTGTCTGTGGTGTAGTGAACCATTCCTTCCGATCTACCGGCTTGCCGAGCCGATCCAGATCACGCTGGAATTCGAGTTGCGCCGAGCGCAGCACATTGCCTACCAGGTCGTCGCGGGTCACGACCAGCTTAGAATAATCCTTCCACGTAGCCGGATAACCGATCTTCACTGCCAGCTTGCTGAGTTTGTCCCGAGCTTGGGCTTTGGTCGCGTCGCTCATCCAGTCCAAGCCGTCGATGGAAGAGCGGTAGGCATCGATCAACCTGCCGACCAGTGCGTCGATCCGTTTCTTAGCGTCTGGAGGGAAGTAGCGCTGCACGTACCGTTGGCCCAGCAGATCGCCCAACGCGTCGTCGACCGCGGCGACCCCCCGCCTCCACCGGGGGCGCATTTCCTGTTGCCCGGCCAGGTCCCTGCCGCGGAACTCGAAACGAGCGGTGACGAAGTCATTGCTCAAGTAGGGGGATAGGTCATCGATGAGCTTAAAGCGCAAATACGACTTCCAGTCGACCAGCGGCACGGTGGTCAGTTCGGTGCCCAAGGCGGTGAAGAAGCTCGGCTCCGAGATGATGAAGTCGGGGGTGTGAACACCAGCCGCGTCCAGGTAGGTGCGCCAATCCAGCCCGGGAGTGCGGGCCGTGGCGTCGGCGACGGTGAACTTGTTGTACGTCGCTGTCGCATCGCGGTCCTGCGCGGCAGGCCACTGGGCCTGGGCAAGCCGCATCTCCACAGCCAGCACCCGGTCGGCCTCGGCAGCCGGATCGGGAATGCCGGCCAGGCTCAGGGCCCGCATCGCGTAGGTCCGAAACTGATCCCGCATCGTCACGAATTGGGGATCGGTTTTCAGGTAATAGTCCCGGTTGGGCATGCTTAGGCCACCCTGGGAGACGCTGGGTATGTACGCGTCCGCGTTGCGCGCGTCCTGGTTGATGCTCAGCGCGATGGGGCTGGGCGTGCCGGTTTGGGCGCTGCTGGCGAAATACCGCAAGACATCGGCGGGATTGTTCAGCGCGTCGATACGGGCTAGCGAAGGGCGCAGCGGGGTGGCCCCGAGCGCATCGAGGTGCGTGGTGTCCATAAAGCTTGCGTAGAAGTCCCCGATCCGCTGGTCCGGACTGCCAACCGCGGCGTGGTGAGTCGCAGTGTCTTCCACGATCGTGCGCAAGTCGTGGTCTGCTTTGTCGGCAAGCGCGTCGAAAGCGCCATACCGAGTCCGATCGGGCGGTATTTCGGTGGTCTGCAGCCACTGGCCGTTGACGAACTGGAACAGGTCGTCCTGGATGCGGATGTGACGGTTGTACCCGGACAGCATCAGCCCTGACTTCAGCGGCGTAGGCGGGGCAGGCGCAGATGGCGCACCCGCGCAAGCCGTCACCGCCCAGACCAGCGTCACCGTGAGCAGAGCCAGCAGTAACCGAGATCGAGTCACGCCGGGGACGATAGTCCAGGGCGCCGACAACACCCGTTAGGTGTCATGGACCCCTGACGCGCCGCCCCGGCTGGCGATGCAGATCACCGAGGCGGGCGCCGGGGAGCGGTTTCCAGCTCCAAGTGGTGCGCCGAGCCGATGGGATGGCGTGCCTCGTCCAGCACAAAGATAGTGCGCGTCGAGCGCACCTCAGGCATGCCTTGCAGGCGGTAGAGGATCACGTCGCGCAACGCTTCGATGTCCGGTGCGCGGACCAGCAGCACGAAGTCGAATTCGCCGCTGGTCAGCGCGACGTACTCCACCCCCGGCAGCCGGCTGATCTTGTCGCGCATTGCCGGCCATGATCCTTGCTCGATATTGATCAGGATCATTGCCGCAACGTCGAGCCCGATCGCCCGCGGATCGACATCGGCGCGGAAGCCACGGATGACGCCGTGTGCCAGCAGCCGGTCGTACCGGGCGTAGGCGGTGGCGCGGGAGATACCGGCCCGGTTCGCCACCTCGTTCACCGACATGCGGCCGTCATCGACCAGGAGACTCAGTATCCGACGGTCGACGTCATCTAGGGGATGAAATGGGACAGACATCTGAAAAATAGCCTACATGCCAGACTGTTGTCCGGCATTAGGCCCCAGATATTGAACGTTCGTGCCGCCGGGCGCAAGCTGGCGGCTGTGGCCGCGCCGATCGCATCTTCCCAGTTCGAGTTGCCCCCGGATCATCCCGGCTTCAGCGACCCCGACTACCGCGCCCGGCGTGCCCGCATCGCCGAAGTCGGCAGCGCCTACCACCACGGTGACCCGATCCCGGACGTCAGCTACACCGCTGAGGAGGGCGAGGTCTGGCAGACCGTGTCCACCGAACTCGCCGGCAAGCACCGCAACTATGCGTGCCGCGAATATCTTCTCGGCGCTGACCGGCTCATGCTGCCGACGGCCCACGTTCCGCAGTTACGGGAAGTCGATAAGCAGGTGCACGGCCTGACCGGATTTCACATCTACCCGGTGCCAGGTCTGGTGCCGATTCGAACGTTCTACGGGTCGCTCGCTGAGCGGACGTTTCTGTCCACGCAGTACATTCGCCATCATTCGGTGCCTTTTTACACGCCCGAACCGGACATCGTTCATGAGATCATCGGGCATGCCAACATGCTGGCCAACCCCGTATTTGCCGACCTTTACGAGGCGGCTGGTCGGGCCTCGTTGCGCGCCGCCAGCGATGTCTCGCTGGACGCATTCAGTCGGGTATTCTGGTTCACCCTGGAATTTGGAGTGGTTTACGAGGGCGGAGAGGTCAAGGCTTACGGTGCGGGCCTGCTGTCTTCTTACGGCGAGATCGAAACCTTCCGTGACGCTGAAATAAGGCCATGGGATCTGCATGGCATGGCAAAGCAGGACTACGACATCACCCACTACCAGCCCATCCTGTTTGCTGCCGCATCGTTTGATCGGATGTTGACCGATCTGCATGGCTTCTTCTCCTCCTACCCCGCATCGGTGGCCTGGGAACAATGACGCCGATGGTCGGGATGGGCCGATTCCGCGCGGGCTGGTGGGGATAGTGCCGGCTGACCGGCGGCGCAGGCTGCTGACGGTGAAACCGGTTCGGCCCGGTCGCCCGGCGCTGGCACAGGCCGGGTCCGCGCCGCGTTGGGCCTGGAGCCGCTGACCCGCCGTTTGGCCCGCGCCGGCGGACGCTCGTCGCAACGCCCCTTATGAGCAGCGGTGGCGTGTTGACGCGGCTGCTAGGTGCCCGAGTTAGGTCAGCCAAACCTAAGGATCCTGGAGGAAGTGTGGCGCTAGTCGCGGTACGGCCCGCGAAGCCAACGGGAGTGGTCAGGCGGCGCGATCAGCACCCGCTGGCCATGTCGATGGCAGCGGTCGAGAGCGCGGTGACGTCGTTGTCCATCGAGATTCTGGACGCCTCCAATTCTGCGTGGCCGCCCACGCCATGGATTGGATGTGACCAGGCTCTGTCTGATCCGGCTTTCTTCTCGTGGTGGCAAAAGAGGGTCGCGCGACGGCTGGCGAAGCAATACGCTCCGGCGCCGGGGAAGGCTCACGTTCCTGACAGGACCACTGCCGGGTACGTCTTGCGCTGTTATCCGATCATACCTGGCTACTTGGTGCGTTGCTCTTTCACTCCGCGCGGCGGGTACCGTGGCTGGCGCCGCAACGGCTTGCCTTCCGGCTTGACGCCGCAGCCGTTAAAGGCATCGCGCTGCGACAAGGCCGGTTCTGGTGTTTATACAACGATCCCGAAGCCGGGCATCACGATGCGTTGCCGGTGCCCCATGAGGCAGCACTCGGCGCCATACTGCGCCAGCAGGTAATTGCGCATGCCGCCCGATTTCTTGCGGTTTACGGCCCGCTCGTGCGCTTCGGCCGCCACGCGCAGTGGGCCACCGTGACTGACGTGCTGGATAAGGCCTTCCTATTTGCGGGCCAGTCGTTTGGCTCGCCTCAGGCCGGAGCGGCCGATGCGCAGCTGGTGCTCGGCGACGGCGAAAGCCCCCTTACCTCTTCCTCCACAATCTGCCAGGTGATCGATGACCGTGGGCGTGAGCACTGGACTCGCCGCCGCGGCACCTGCTGCTTCCTGTACGCGATGCCCGGAGTCGAGCATCCGTGCGCGAGTTGCCCGCGGGTGGACGTCTCTCAACGGAGCCAGATCCTCGGCGCGCTCAACCGGGCACAAGACGGTTGCAGCTCGTGACGCATGCAATGGTCGACCTCACCGGAAGAATTCATTAGGTTAGGATAACCTGATCAGGTAGCCTCACTTCTGGGGCAAGTTGGAGCGCTGGCGAGCCGGTGGTTACGCCTGGCACGTCGCTGCGCTGGCGAGTATGGACAGAGGGTGAAGGTGATGCGGGCTGCCCTTCATGCTGAGTTGAACGCGCTGATTGCCAACCTGGCGAGGATGGTCCGGCTGGCCAGCAGCATGATGAACAATGCGTCGATCGCCCTCCATCAAGGTGATCTCGCACTGGCTGCACGGGTCATCGCTGAGGACGGCGAAACCCGCGCGGCGCTCGATGGCATTGCCCGGCGTTGTATCACCGTGCTCGCCTTGCAGGCCCCGGTTGCCCGGGATCTGCGCGTGGTGGTAGTGGCCCTCCAGGTGGTAGGCCATGTGCGGCGGATGGCCGCCCTTGCTCGCCACATCGCGATCATCACCCGTCTCAATCATCCGAACACGAAGGTTTCCGGCACGGTGCGTCCCGTGCTGGCCCGGATGAGCCTGCTCGCCAGTCAGCTCGCTGAGGATGCCGCGGCTGCGATCGAGCGCCAGGATCCGCTGTGCGGTGACCGGCTGGCCGTGGCGGACGACGAGGTGGATGCACTGCATCGTCGCTTGTTCGCAATCCTGTTCGCCGAGGACTGGTCGCACGGTGTGGAGCAAGCGGTCCACACCGCCCTGATCGGCCGCCACTACGAGCGCTTCGCGGACCACGCAGTGTCCATCGCCCGGCAGGTCCACTACTTGACCACCGGTCGTATGTCTCGCCCTGTTGCTGTGCAGACGGCCGGCGCGGTCCCTTGCTGGTTGTGACGATCCGGTGGCACGGGCGAACTGTCTCCCATGCGTTGTTCACTGACCTGTAACACCGCGCCACAGGGGCCGATTACCTCCGCGTCCAAATTAGGTAAGCCAAGCCTAATGTGCTGAAGGCGCCTAACTTACTGTCGCCCTTGGAGGCCCGCGCATGGCTCCCGTCAAACGCTTGCTCTTGCTCACCCCGTGTCTCTTTCTCACTCCTGTCCTGGTGCTGGGTACCGGTGGAGTCGTCAACGCCGCCGCAGCACCGTCACCCCGCTCCAGCGCCCCGCCGACCCCGGTCGGCGTCTCCAGCGACGTGCCCCAAGGCCTGCTCGACCGTGCCCTGTTCCAGTCGCTCCAGCCCCTTTTCCGTCAACCATCTAAAAAGGCCGCCACCATGGAGGTCGCCAACCTCAAGACCATCCCACCGTTTGTCCAGCGGTGGCAGAACGCCATCGCCCGCCGCGATCTCCCCGCCGCGATCCAAGCAGGGCAGGACTATGAAGCCGCGTGGCAAGCCGTCGAGGTTTACCTCAATCATCGGTCGCTGCCGCTGTACACCGATCTTGAAATCGACACCCAATTCAAGATCGATGATGGCCTCAAACAGTCGCAGCCGGATTGGCGGACGCTGGCGGACCTGGCCCAACATTTGCGTCAGGGATTCGACGCGGCCATCAGTTTTGTTGCTGCTCAGCCCCCGCTTAGTCCTCTCTTCGACGACTTGGTGCCGCTGCGAGGCGTGCGGGCTCAGCTATTGATCAGCAACGACGCCCTCGCCGCCGGCAACGCCGCCAAAGCCGGGACGTTCTTCGGCAAGTTCAAGGACGGCTACCCCGGTGTCGAGCCATTGATCAAGCTACGCTCGACCGCTGCCGCTCAGGAATCCAAGGCGGCTCTGGACGCGGCCGCGGCCAAATTCACCGATCCCACCGCGACCGCCGCGGACCTCACCCCGCTTGTTGCCGCCCTCCTCAACCGCTTCGGCTACGGCGTGAACCTGCTGAACGCTGCGGCTCGAGCGGCAGATCTGCACAGGACCACCTTCAACGATGCTGACAAGACGGCTCTTACGCAGCTCAACGATGTGGCCCTGGGGCTCAAGAAGAGCCTGCCGAAGTTCCCAGCTGACCCGTCCGGCGCCGCTGCGGGTGGGGCAACCGGACCCGGATCGGCCTTTGCCCAAGTCCAACCGGCGCTGGAGTCCAAGGCTCGCCTGGTCAACACTGCAGCAACGCTGCGGACTGCGCTGGCTACCTACGCGACGCTGGCTGGCAATCCCGGTTCGAATCCCGCCCAGGTGGCTGGCGCGAACAAGACCGCGTTAGAGGCGGTGGCACTGGCCCAGCAGACCATCGTGGGCCAGTTCTGGACCGATCCAGCGTTGCAGGCTTTCCTGAACGGACTGTCTAACACCTGATACCCAAGGCGTGTCCCGGCTCGCCGGGACACGCCCCCATGGTGCCGGCCCCAGGTCGCAGCCGCAGATCGGGTACATCATCGAGGGTGGCTTCGTTGAGCCCACGTTCGATCTCAGCGAGCCCTTGGCGCAATACCACCGAATCATGTGGCGCTCCGCGGCATGTGACGGCGAGTTTCCAGACGGTCTCAGCGGCGGAGCAGGCCGGCGGCACGGTTGAGGACAACGCCCAGTTCTGGCACCCGCAGCGCACGTAACCCAGCGAGCAAGACCGCACCGCCTAGCACGGCGATGGCAGCCAGTTCCACAGCAGCGCGTAGGGGCGGCAGCGCGTGGGGAGCGAGTGCGCGGCCTAGGTAGACGGCGGCCAGCGCGGCGAAAGCGGCGGCGCTCGCGGCCAGGGTGATGCGCGCCACGGTGCTTGCCACCTGCGGGGTATTCAGCCGCCCGAGCCGGTAAGACAGCCAAACCTGGCCGGCAACAGCACCGATGACGAACGACGCCGAGTTGGCTGCGGCCAGCCCGACTACCACCTGCTGGGGGCTCAGCAAGATCGCCGCCAGAATCGACAGGCCGATCTTCCCGACGATCATCAATGCCATGATCACCGTCGGGGTGCGGGCATCGTCGAGCGCGTAGAACACGCGCAGCTGGAGCAGTACCACGGCGTAGGGCAGCAAGCCGAACGCCGACGCGGCGAGAGTCTGGCCTAGCCGGTCAGCTTGGGCGAGATCCGAGTGGCCGTACGAGAACAGCACGGTGGCGATCTGCCCACCGGCCACGGTGAACAGTGCCGAGACCGGCAGCAACAGCAGCGCGGAGATCCTGGTGCCCAGCGACAGGTCGGCCACCACCGCGTTGATGTTGCCGTCCGCGGTGGCCCGGCTGATCCGCGGCATCAGCGCGGTCAGCACGGAGTTGCCCAGCACCCCGTAGGGCACGATCAGCAAGGTCCAGGCATACGCGTAGGTCGCCACCCCGCCTCCGGCGGTGGCTGAGGCGATCCGGTAGGTGACCACCAGACCGATCTGGCCGGCGAGCACGTAGAGGAAAACCCATCCGGCCAGCCCGCTGAACGACGACAGCCGCGGATCCCAACCCCAGCGCCACCGCCACCGAAACCCCGAGCGACGCAGTGCCGGCAGCAGTACCGCGGCTTGCACCACGATGCCCAGCGTGGTGCCTAGCCCGAGCACCCAGAGTTTCACATCGCCCATCAGGTTCGGCTGCAAGCTGATCCGCCCTGGCGTGAACATGTAGGCGCTGATCACCGCGATGAGCACCAGGTTGTTGGCCACCGGCGCCCACGCCGGTGGCCCGAACACGCCGCGGCTGTTGAGCACCGCCCCGATCAGCGCGGCCAGGCCGTAAAACAGGATCTCGGGCAGCAGCAGGTAGGCGAAGGCCGTGGCCAGCGCGGGGCTGGCGTGCGGGCCGCCGGTCACCGAGAGCCGGACGAGCCACGGCGCCGCGGCTACTGCGGCGGCCGTGCCGATGATCAGAGCGACCGTGCCCATCGTGAGTAACCGCTGAGCGTAGGCATACCCGCCGTCGGGGTCGGTGCGCTGGGCGCGGACCAGGACGGGAATCGCCACGCTGGATAGCACCCCACCCAGCAGCAGCTCGTACACCATGTTCGGCAGCTCGTTGGCGATGTTGTAGGAGTCGTTAAGCAGCCCGAATCCCAGTGCCGCGGCCAGCAGCAGCTTGGCGATAAGGCCGGTCACCCGGCTGATCACTGTGGCCAGCGCCATGGACCCCGACGCATGCGCCAGCGACCGGTCCGACCACGCCACTCGCCGAGCCGGCGCATCCGGGCATGGTGACATGTCGGGGTTGGCAGTGCCCTCCGAACGTCGATCTGTCTCCATGCCGGGCCGGTGCGGGGGGTGGTTCATCGGCGGCACGCCACCCAGCACACCACCCCACCTCCCGGCCACGCACGGCGGGGCTCTCGCCTCGCCGGTGCTTACCTGGCGCGCTGACCACGCGAGCTAGGCGGCCGGCCGCTCATCGCGGGGCCTCGCCGGCACCTCGGCGAATTCGAGGATCGCCTCGACCAGCTGGCAGGTACGGGTCTGGGGTCGCAACCATGCTGGCAGGTCTAGCCCTGCCATGACCTCGAAGGCGAGCACCTCGCCGATCACACCAGGCCACAACCTCTTGGCCTTGGCGGCAGCCGCCGCGGCCATCCGCTGCGCTGCGTACTGGTCGGCTTCTTGTGTGACCGCTATATGGGAATCAGGCATCGGAACCTCCTCAGCCAGGCGCCGTGTTGGGCACCGGCGTCAGCGCTGGTCGGTTGGTCCCTCATCCGCGGGCCCCGTCACAGGCTGCGCCACCACCGAGATCATCGGTCTGGCCATCGTGGGTCTCATGCCGTAACAGAGCACAAACCAAGCACCCTGCGTACCGCGTTGGGCAAGATTTCGCTGCTCAGCGGATGCCGGCCAGTAGCCGCCGGATTATCGGGCTGATGGCGACGACGATGAGCCCGACGACGATTGCCGCCACGCCGAGACCGCCGAAGTAGGGCGCTTCATGCTGCGGGCTGTAGTACCCGGCGAGCGATCCGGACATCGCCGTGCCCAGGGCAACGGACAGGAAATACAGGGCCACGGTCTGGCTGCGGAATACCTTCGGCGAGATCTTCGTAGCCAGTGACAAGCCAATCGGCGAGATCAGCAGCTCCCCGGTGGCGAACATCAGCACGATGAATGCGACGGCAAGCAGCGGTGTGCTGGACCCGGTACCGGCAGCCCACGGCACGAACAGCAGAAAGGCCAGGCCCATCATCACGTTGCCGAGCGCGAACTTGACGGGTGTCGACGGTTGGCGCGCCCCGAGCCTGGTCCACAGCAGGGCGAACATGGGCGCCAGCACGATCACGAAAACTGGATCGAAGGATATGACCCACTCGGTCGGCATTTGCCAGCCGAAAAGATGCTTGTCGACCCGCCGGTCAGCGTAGATCTCCACCACGGTGAAGTACTGCTGAAACAGTGACCAGAACGCGGCGTTGGCGACGAACAGGGGAATGAACGCTTGCACCCGGCTGCGTTCCACCGCCGTGATCTTCCGGCTGGTGAGCAGGATCGTGAAGTACGCCGCCGCGGCGACCCCGCACACGACGACCACGATGGTGGACAGGTTCGCAAGCGTGATCACGCCCAGCACCACGAGCACAGCCACGGCGGCGGTGACCAGCGCAACGCCGCTTGCGACGGTGATCCATCGGGAGCGGGGCAGTGGGTTGGGCACGACGCTTGCTTCGCTGCCCAGATTGGCCCGCCCGAGGGTGTACTGGACCAGGCCGAACGCCATGCCGGCAGCGGCGACGCCAAAAGCGTAGTGGAAACCGAGCGCGCTTCTGGTCAGCCCGGTGAGCAGCGGGCCGAGCAAGGCGCCGACATTGATCCCCATGTAGAAGAGGGAGAAACCGGCGTCTCTCCGGTCGTCGTTCGCGGCATACAAGGTGCCCACCACCGCGGTGGCGTTGCCCTTGACGCCGCCGCTGCCCAATGCGACACATGCCAACCCCGCGCCGACGCCCGCGAACCCCGGCAAGATGGCCAGCGCGATGTGCCCGATCATCACGAGGACCGCGCTGAAGAACAAGGTCCGTTCGGCACCCAGCACCCGGTCGGCAATCCAGCTGCCGGCGATGGTCGACACGTAAACCAAGCCACCGTAAGCACCGACCAGGCTGGCGGCGGTGGCCTTGGGCAAACCTAGCCCCGGATCGGGTCCTGCTGCCGCGTAGTACAGGTACAGGGTCAGGCAGGCGAGCATCCCGTAGAAGGAGAAGCGCTCCCATACCTCGACACCGAACAGGTTGGCCAACCCGCGGGGATGCCCGAAAAAAGCCCGATCGGTGCGGGGGTCGGCCACGGTTCGGCTCATCTGGGTAAGGGTGCCCGGGGCCGCTTCGTAGCGCCAATCGTCGTGTTCGCGGTGGCCGGCGCCGCGGAAGATACCGCCCTCGAAGGCGCTCGCACCATCATCGAGGAATTGCGCTGGCTTATCGCCAGCGCAATGAATACGCGTGTATCTGTGGTGACCAAAAACTATGCTGTCGAAGGCGCGCAAACCGTGATCTTGCGCCTGCGAGAACGCGGATTGGTATCCGTGCTCTACCAGCGAGCGACTTGTGCCTCATCGCCCAGCAAGGCATCGCCCAACGCTGGAAGCCCGAGCGCGCGTAAGGAGCCCGCCACTTGCTCCCGACATGCAAGGATGTCTGATTTGATCGTGTCGATATCGCCCCGGACGCAGTCGCCCAACGCCTTTGCGATCGACTCGGCAACCGTGCTGGCCGGCTTGTTGTGGGGGATTGATCGCAACGGCACATAGCTCACCGCTAGGCATGCCACGGCTCGGCCGACATACGCCACTGCGGGAATCTCACCCACTCCTAATGGACCGGCTGCGGTCAGCAGCCCCTCCCGCTCCAGGCGTTTGCGGATGCGGGACTCGATTGGTGGACGCTCGCCCATGGAAAGAATGTCGTCCGGTATGGAGGCAAGAGCCTCTTCGAGCACTTTCTGTTCTGTCTCCGAAAGGTCTGCGTACCGAGCAAAGTCCGTGTGTTTTGCTTGAGTCACCGTTGTCTCCATGTTTTACATCTCACATCGGCTTTACTCCATCAGCGTAGCGTACGGACTCCCGCGGATAGGTCAGATCTACGTGCGGGGTAACGCCGGCCTTCGTAACGGACTGGCACGTGGTGGTCGGCTGTCTCTTACCGCGCCGTTCCCGGTGCCTGGAGGCAACGCCTTGGCGCCCGGACCGGACCGGATCACGCGCGATTTCGACCCCGCTACGCCCGAAGCTCGGCAGGCCTGGAAGGGTATGCAGTGGTAGCGGCTGGAGACGGTCTGTTGCCTTCGCTGGTTGTGCCAGCTCGACTCCCGCCGGCTGCAACGGCGGGAGTCGAGCATCAGATGTGGGCCGGTTGTCAGCGCAGCCCGACCTTCTTGGAGCACGTAGGCCAGGCCCTCCAGCCCTGCGCGCGGAGCACCTTCTCGGCAATGGCGATCTGTTGCGAGCGGCTGGCCCGGTCGGCGGTGCCTGCGTAGGCTCCCCCACCGAATGAGTGCCACGTTCCGCGGGTGAACTGCAGACCGCCGTAATATCCGTTGCCGGTATTAGCGTTCCAGTTACCGCCGCTTTCGCATTGTGCCACCTGATCCCACGGATCCTGGCGTGCCGGGCCGGCGAGAGCCGGAGCCACGAATGTCAGTGGGGCAGTCACAGCGATTGCAGCAGTAGCTAGGCGTGCGAGTAAACGGGAGGTCCTCGTCATGTCTGATTCTCCGTGAAACCGCGCCCCGGTATGATGGCATGAGTAAAAGCGCGGAATTCGCCGGTCCGCTTCGGGGTTGTCGCCAGCCTATGCCCCGTCCCGATTCGGGGTGAGATTGCGGTATCCGGTCCCGGGGGACAGGGCTACGGCGCGCCGGTTCCGGATTCCCGTCCCAAGGCGGCTCCATTGGGCGGGACGACAATGACGGTACGGATCACGGTGGGTAATGCAAGGGGGTGTCGGTAGGGCCAGTCGGGCAGGCGTACGATCTCGATTCGGTTACAGACCGCGACAGTATTCAGCGTTTCTGCAGGTGAACCAGTAGCCACTGGCCGGTTGCCCGGGCGCGGTTTGCCCGTTTTCTGGGCCACTCGGGTGGTAGACGGATCACTCGTTCGGGCGCGGCATCAGGCCGCCTTTTCCACCATTTGGCTTCCTCGGTCGCGCTCCAGTTGCGGAAGGATGCGCCCTCGGCCGGCATGGTGGCCGCTGTCATTATGGGCCCAATCCGCGGGCGCCCAGAAGCATAGGAGAGACGATCATCTGTGGTGGGATGGTGGCGCCGGACGGCGGCACCTGTGCCCATGCTCCATGATCATCGTCATGGTAGGCGATGCGGTGCTACTCAGTTCTGTTGAAACGTCGATTCATCATTACTCGAATTGAATTAAATCGAATTAATACGCACCGGGACGGGCGCGGAAGGCGTTTGGCGCAACTACCGGCTAGCTGGTAAGTGCTTGCTGCGGTACGGCTCGTGGTGGTCACGAGCGTCGGCGACCGGCCGGCTGCCGAGCATGCATGGTCCCCGCAACGAACTGGCCCCGTGAGCTCTTGGATGCGCAGCTATCGATTGGCAGGCGTGCCAGAGCGCCGGCCGCCTTGGCGCGTTGCGCGCCGGGCCGCTGAAAGCCTGGCGACCTGGGAGCCGACCCGAGTCGGGATCATCGAGACCGCTGAACCCCAACCCGGACTGCGGGACGAAGAGCAATCGCGCGGGGAAATTCGGATCACCGAAAGTAATCAATGGGAATGCCGGATTGGGTGACATCTGTGCGTGCCATGCCGATAACCGTGGTAGGGCGGTCCCCATCGCCCCGCAAAGATCGTGCGAGCGAGGTGAAACACGGTGGTCGCGGCCAGCCCGAAAGGGAGCAACCCGCTTCGAGATGCTGCAATGGCGGGGACGGTCCAGTCCGCCGCACCGCCGATCGCACCGTCCGTCGCCGCGCTGACGGCGGGTGCCACCGCACGCCAGCAGGTGTACCCGGCCGACGCCCGATCGGGCTCCCGCTTCGAGCGGGTGCTCATCGACTCGCGGCCGTACTTTCTCAAGGTGGTCAGCTACCGTACGGATTGGATCATGAGGGTGACCGGGGACCGCGACCAACGCACCTTCCGGATCTGGCAGGCCGGGCTGCTGCACCGGTTCCCGGCCGAGGTCGACCACACCGTGGTGGCCATGGCTCGCGATGGCGAAGGTTTGGACGCCGAGCTAGGCATTTTGATGCACGATCTCGGCGACTGGTTCGTGCCACCGGGCGACGCGCCGATCACCGCTGAAACGAATGCCCGGTTCATCGACCATATGGCGGCGCTGAGCGTGGTCTTCCGGGACTGGCGCGACAACCTCGGGCTCACCACGATGACCGAGCGGATCCGCTTTTTTGCCCCGGACACCATCGCCAGCGAGCTTGCCGGTCCAGCGCCAGACCTTGTTGTCCAGCTGGCGAGCCAGGGCTGGTCCCGGTTGCGTGAGCTAGCCCCCGAGCTCGCTGCGCTGGTCGCCGCGATCCAGCAGCGTCCCGAGCCGCTCACCGCCGCGCTCGCCCAGACCCCGGTCACCTTCTTGCACGGCGACTGGAAGATGGGCAATCTCGGCGAGCATCCCGACGGCCGGACCATCCTGGTGGACTGCGCCTATCCCGGTTCCGGACCGCCGTGCTGGGACCTGTCGTGGTACCTGGCACTGAATCGGGCCCGGATCCCGGTAGGCAAAGCCGAGGTGATCGCCCAGTTCCGGGACGCGCTGGCGCGGCGTGGTTGGGACCCCGCGGAGTGGTTCGACCGGCAGCTCATGCTGTGCCAGCTGGCGATGATCAGCACGTTCGGATGGGAGAAGGCGTTGGGCGCCGATGACCCGGCTGGCGGCGCCGAGCTGGACTGGTGGCAGCAGCGGGCCTTCGCCGCTGCCCAAGTGCTGGACACTGCCATGCCCGGATGGCGATAACCGCGGTGACCGGTTGTCCGCCGACCGCGTGCTGCTAGCGACAAGCGGCCGCGCCGGAGCGGAGGAAGGTGTACAGCAGCGTCAACGCCTCGTCAACCGCATCGGCGCACACCTGCCCTGGATCGCGGTCATCGAAATGGCGGTGTTCGACCTGCCTTTTCCCACCGCCGGATAGCCCGAAGAACACCGTGCCGGGCGGCTGGCCGTCCTGCCCGTCCGGGCCCCCCGCGCCGGTCAGCGCCACCGCCACATCGGCGTCCAGCAGCCGCCGGACCCCGCTGGCCATCGCTTCGGCCGCTGGCGCGCTGACCACTGGTCCGGGCGGCACACCCAGCAGCTCATGCTTGACGTCGCTGGCATAGGCGACAACCGCACCCCGGAACCATTTGCTTGCCCCGGGTGCCGCGGCCAGCGCGCTGGCCATCATGCCCCCGGTCAGTGACTCGGCCACGGCAACAGTCACGTCGGCAGAGTCGAGCAGTTCAGTGACTCTATCGACAAGCTCCTGCCTACTCACTCCAGTTGCCCAACCGGTGTATCGGCTACCACCGCGCCCCGCTGGCCCAGCGGTTTTGGCTCTCCAGCGGTGCTGTCGCGGTCGGTTTGGTATTCCGCCTCGGCATTGATCTCCGCGCCCAGCAGGACGCTGTAGCTGGTGAGGAAAAACCACAGCATGAGAACGATCACACCGGCCAGTGCGCCGTAGGTCTTGTTGTAGTTGCCGAAGTAATTCACGTAGAGGCTTAAACCCACGCTGCCGAGCAACCACAACGCCGCCGCCACCACGCTGCCCACGCCCACCCAGCGGAACTTCGGCGGGTTGCGGTCGGGAGCCACCCGGTAAAGCACCGCGAGCCCGACCATGATCATGGCAACGAGCAGCCCCCACCGCACCACTTGGGCGACCACCGTGCCGACCGGCCCCAGCGGCACCACGTTCAACACCACCGGCATCACCGCGATCAGTGCCAACATGATGATCAGAAACACCACGGTGCCCAGCGTGAGCAGCAGCGCAAGCGCGCGCAGTTTCAGGAAACCCCGGGTTTCGGTCTCGTCGTAGGCGACATTGGTCGCCTCCATGAGGCTTGACACGCCGCCCGATGCGCTCCACAGCGCACCCAGCAACGAGATCACCAGCCCAGCGGTCAGCGCACCACCGCTGCTGCTGGTGATGGCGGTCAGCTGTTCGGACATCAGCTGCTGGGTGGCTTGCGGCATCCCCGCGGTGAAGCTTTGTACCTGCTGGGTGATCGTCCGTGGATCGGCTACCAGACCCACCAGCATCACCAGCGCGATCAGCGCGGGGAACACCGCCAGGAACCCGTAGAACGCCACTCCGGCGGCCAGCAACGAGATGTTGTCTTTCTGGCTTTTGCGCAGCGCGCGACGCAGCACCTGCCACCACCCGCGCGCCGGAATCTGCGTCGGCGATTCTGCCTGGCTTCCCGCCACCTCGGTCGCAGTCACAGCAGAGATCTTCCCCAAGCCGGTCGACTTTATGCGGCAAGTGGGTATTCCCAACGGTGTGCAGTGCGAAGAGGGTGCGGTGCAGCTGCGACGGGTGGAGCCCAACGGTCCTGGGTACTCCCGCCGCCGCCGCGGGCGCGGCTTCAGCTACTACGACCAGAACGGCGCGGTCATCACCGATCCGGAAACATTGCAGCGGATCCGGGCGCTGGCAGTGCCCCCGGCTTGGCGAGACGTGTGGATCTGCGCGCTGCCCGGTGGCCACATCCAGGCGGTCGGCACCGATGACGCCGGGCGCCGACAGTACCTGTACCACGACGAGTGGCGGCGGCAGCGCGACGCGGCCAAGTACGACCGGGTGCTGCGGCTGGGTCGCCGGTTACCCGCGGTGCGGGCCCAGATCCGGGAAGATCTCGACGGCCGGGGTTTGACCTGTGAGCGGGTCCTGGCCGCAGCGCTGCGCATGCTGGACATCGGCGCGTTGCGGATCGGCGGCGACGAGTACGCGCCCGAGCCCGGGGACGACGAGGGCACCTTCGGTCTGGCCACGCTGCGCCGCGAGCACGTGCGGCTGCGCCGCGGTGCCATCGAGCTGCGCTACCTGGCAAAGGGCGGCATTGAGCAGGCGATGACGTTGCGCGATCCGGCGCTGCACGCGGTGGTGCGCTCCCTGCTTCGCCGCTCTGGCGGCGGGGAGGACCTGCTGGCCTACCGCACCAAGCAGGGTTGGCACGACGTGTGCGCCGAAGACGTCAATGCCCGGCTCAAGGAGCTGGCCGGTGACGAGTTCAGCGCCAAGGATTTGCGCACCTGGAATGCGACGCTGCTGGCCGCGGTGGCGCTGGCGCAGGGCGCGGCCAGCGGTATACCGACGTCACAACGCCGCCGTGCCCGCGCGATCAACGCTGCACTGGATGAAGTGGCTGAGCATCTGGGTAACACCCGGGCGGTGGCGCGGGCATCGTATGTGGATCCCCGGGTGCTCGAACACTACGCCGAGGGCAGGACGATCCTGGCCGCGGTGCGCCGGGCAGGCACCTATGACCTCGTTGACGAGGATGTGCGAATCCGCCTCGAACGCGCCTTGCTGCGCATGCTCCGAGGTTGAGACGTCGACATGCAGCGCAAGACTCTATGTCGGAAAGCCGCGCAGAATGGGTACTAGCAGGTATGCCGGATCTTGCTGAGCTACGCCGTGAGGCCGCGGTGTGCACCGCCTGCGAGCTATACGCCGACGCCACGCAAACAGTCTTCGGCTCCGGGAGCTCCGGTGCGACGATGGTGTTGATCGGTGAGCAGCCCGGTGATCGGGAGGACATCGCCGGTGAACCGTTCGTCGGCCCGGCCGGCCGGGTGCTGGACCGGGCGCTGGAGCAGGCCGGGGTGGCGCGCAGTGATGTCTATGTCACCAACGTGGTGAAGCACTTCCGTTTCCGGCGGCAAGGCAAGCTGCGCATTCATCGCACCCCCGGCGTGGAACACGTGCGGGCCTGCCTGCCGTGGCTGAAGGCAGAACTCGCCGCGGTAGAGCCACAGCTGCTGGTGACGTTGGGTTCGACAGCGGCCAAGGCGCTGCTGGGTTCGGCGTTTCGGCTTACCCAGCACCGCGGCGAGATCCTTCACTATGAGAATCGCCCGCTGGTGGCCACCATCCATCCTTCCGCGGTGCTGCGCGGGCCGAAGGACCGCCAGGCAGAGATGTTCGACGAGCTGGTCGCCGACTTGAAGTTTGCCGGGCATACGGTCGGCTCCGTCTAGGGCACCGACCTGATGCTGTTGCGCGCCACCACGGCGAGGCGTTGGCGCAGGGGAAGCGCGAACCACAACATCCCGAACCAGGCTGCGGTCAGGACACAGGCCACGGTCGCGGGCCAGTTTCCCAGCACGACGTCGGCCAGTAAGAAGACCGTTGAGCTCATCGCCAGGGCCAGGCACACCAACCCGCCGATCGCAAACGTGTTGGACACCCGCAAGATCTCAGGGCGCTGTCCCTGCCGGAAGAGCAGTCGATGCCACGCCGCCGGCGCGGTCATCAACGCCACGGAGATCACCGCGAACAGCACCGCGATCAAGTGTGCACCGCGTTGCAGCGTCGTGGCGTGCTGATACGGAACGGTGAACACGATGGACAGCAGGAATCCGAACAGGATCTGCACCCCTGCGAGCGCAACGCGCAGTTCCTGGAGCAGGTCGCTGAGGTTGCGCGCCAAGCGCTGCCGAGGATCCTCGGAGGAACCGGACATTTGCCACCTCGATATGGGCGCCAAGCGCCGCGTGCGGAAAACCCATTCTGTGTGACACCCGCGCGATGGGTAAACCGGTCCGATGCCGGGTATGTCCACGTCAGACGCTCGTGGCGAAGGAGAAGGTTATGACGACCCAGGAACAGGGGCCCGGAACCCAGGCAAACGCTTCGGTCAGCGAGCTGGTAGAACGGCTATCTGCCCAGGTTTCGGCCCTGGTGCGAGATGAGATGGCGTTGGCTACCGCCGAGCTGAAGCGTAAGGGCACCCAGGCTGGTATCGGGGTGGGGATAGGCGGAGTCGGCGCGGTACTGGCCTTGCTCGGTCTCGGAGTGCTGGCCGCGGCGGCCGTACTCGGACTGGCCACGGTGCTGTCCGCGTGGCTGGCCGCGCTGATCATCGGCGTGATCCTGCTGGTGCTGGCCGGGATTGTCTCGGCGTTGGGCATTACTCAGGTGCGCCAGTCGGCGCCGCCGGTGCCTGAGCGCGCCATGCAGAACACCAAGCGGGATATCCAAACGGTGAAAGAGAGCGTGCACCGATGAGCAGCAGCGAGCGACCCAGCCTTGAAGAAGAGCAACTTCAGAGAGAAATCGAGGAGTTGCGCGGCGATCTCGGGGAGACGGTGGAAGCCTTGGTGCACAAGGCTGACCTGCCGGCTCGGGCCAGGGAACGGGGAGCCGAGCTGACCGAGCAGGCCATCGATCGCGGTACCGAATTAACCGGACGCGCCATCGAGCGAGGCATGGTGCTGAGCGACCAGGCTGTCGAGCGCGGCACGGACATGACCGCCCAGGTTGCCGAATTGTGGGAGGAGCTGAGAACCCAGGCGGTGACGCGGGGCAATGAGCTGCTCGATCAGGTGCTCAGCCGCGGTAATAACTGGCGCGAGCAGCTTACCGGCGCAACCGAGCGTGTTCGACGGACAGCCGATGACATATCGACGGAGCGGTGGGCCAAGGTAGCCTGCGTCGCGGTCGGGCTGATCGTGATTACCGTCATCGTGCGGCGGGTGCGTACCTCGTGAACTCGGTGAACTCGCTGCAGGACCTCACTCCCAAACTCCTGGGCTTCGCCACTGGCCTACTCGGCGGCGCGATCGCCGGGGCGGTATTCAGCCGCCTGTGGCGGGTCGTCTCTGATGAGGATGAGGTGCCCGAACCGACTGCGCTGGACCGCGACGTCCGTGAAATATTGCTTGTCGCCGCGCTGCAGGGAGCGGTCTTCGGTTTGGTCAAAGCCGGCTTGAGCCGGATCACCAGCCAGGGCTACCAGCGGCTGACCGGGCACAGCCTGCGCGGCTAACAGTCCTGAACAGCCCGAACAGGCCGTCGCCCCGGCCAATAGGCCGGGGCGCGACACTTGATGGAGCTATGAGATACCTGAGGCGATCAGCCGCCCTGGTCACCGGTCCGCATCTTGGGACTATCCGGGTCAACGTTAGTCGTGCTGTCGGCGATTCCGCCTTCGAACCGGTCTGCGGTGTGCCCCGCTTCGGACATGCTGCGCCCGTAGTCCTCGCCAGACGTGCTGGGGGACTGTCCCACACCCTGCGGGCCCTTTGGGGCCATATCGGTGTCTGTCATGCCCCCACTCTCAGCATCCGAGACATCTCGTGGGCCGGCCTCATGACCAGGTACGCCGCCACGCTCGCGCAGCAACGCTTCTTGGTCGGTACCCGCGCCTTCCTTCTGGCGATCCTCGTAGGGAGGCAGGTCTCGGTCGCCGCCGGGGTCCTGCTGGCCCCCGCCGAGGCTGGGCTCCCGCGGGTAGGGAGTATTCGATACACCCTGACCTTGCTGCGTCATTGGTTGGGCTCCTTCCATCGACTTTGGTGGGCTCGGAAGCCGCCGGTCGACTTCACCGCGACCACCAAGGCAAGTCGGCTTGATGGCTCGTGTTAGAGTTACCCGGTAGACGCGTGTAACAAACTTGCGTCTATCTTTTGCTGCTATGAAGCCGGGCGTGGCCGCAGCGCAGCCGCGGGTACCAACTGGTCGTCAAGGGTGAACCGGATGTCCCCGGCTCCGTCGCGCAGCGGCACCCACACCAGCCCGTACCATTCGCCGCGGGAACCACGGATCCAGCGCTTGAGCATGCCGGGTACCCGGCCGCTGAGAACCAGCCCGTCGGCAACAACCCGTCGGCGGTGCCCTGCCGGCAGCGGGAACGCCAGGTCAAGGTCAATCCACACCGCCCGGGCACGCACCGCCTGCCCACCGGTGATGCCTTCGCCACCGTGGGCGCCGATCCAACCGAGCGTCACGCCTGCTCCCTGCTCGATTCGTGGTCACCGAGCGCGGGGGAGCGCGCCTTGCTCACCCGCCATGGTGCGCGCAATGCGGGGCAAGCGGCAAGCGACCACGCTCCGGCGGGATGCAGGTTCCGCTGGCAGGTCACCTGTAGGGCGCTACAGCGCCCGCGCCATTAGTGGTTCAGCTATGTCGAACCATGCGGGGTCGGACCATGCAGGGCCGGCGGAGACAGGATGCCCGATTTGATCCAATTCATCGCGGTTGGGGGCGAGAACCCGGCTACGGCCCAGCGGGCGGCCAGGGCTAGCGGATGCTCGAGCTGCCCAAGGGGTTGGGCCCGGATCATTTCGGCTAACGAGATCAGCTCAGCATCGCGCGAGACGAAACCAATCCGGCGCACGCTGCGGGCACGTTGAGAAGTGTCGGGGTCATAAAACAGCCGGTAGCCGTGTTGTGCGAGCAGTTCGTCGGCCAGCGAGTCCGGGGCCGGCTCTGTGATGGGCACCCCCGAACTGATCCACTCGTTCGGAGCGGCTCGGAGGGGAAGGTCGTGCTCGCACAGCAGTAGGGCCCAGGTGCTGCCGACCGAACAGCACCAGGATGCGGTAAGGACCGTCGCCGGTTGTGCCACCCCAGCGGGGGAACGACTGAGTGAGCTCCGGAAACTGCGCGTCTTGGCGAGTGCGTTACTGGCAGTGATGTTATGGACCCCACGGGACCCGGCGCGGGGCCGGGATTGTGGTGGGACGTACCTCGTCATAGGTCCCCTTCTCCGCCCCCAGTCGCCATCTTGGCGCACTGCGGCGCGATGCCTGGCGATGAGGCAAGCAGCACGCCGAATCTCCAAACATGGCAACAATGCCCGCCCCTGGCGGGCAGGTCAGGGGCATTGCCAGCCAACACGAGGCGATTGTCCTGCCGAACATCGGCAATGAAGACACCGCGTGAACATTGGTCGTTCTGCCACGATTGGGGAATGGGTGGGCAACGACGAGGGCGAAAATCGCCGACCTCAGAGTCTCCTCTTGCCCAATCCCCGCAAGATTGGGCCCTTGCCGTAGCCCGAGCGGCGGCTGCCGACGCCGGCGGGGTAGATCCGGAACTGCTTGGCGACTTCTTGGATCGGCTTGCCGCTCCTGGCCGGGAACACCGCTGGGATCGCCACACCAACGCCATATTTGTGGCGCTCGGGGCGCGTGCGGCGGAGCAGGGCGTCGTACTGCGGGCGCTGGTGGATCTCTACCTGTCCGCCGCGTGGCGAGCGTGGCCCCTGCTGCCAGCAGTCGCCAGCGCGGACGCCACCGCAGTCCGTGCGGCTGGGCATCGGGTGTTGCGGGCATGTGACGACGTCGTCGCCGCTCTAGCCGAGGGCTACGCCGCCGCCCGGCGTGCTGTGGTGCGCCGCGAGGAGGCGCTGCGCCGCGAGTTCGTCGACGACCTGCTGGCCGGCACCGCCGATCCGGCCAGCCTGCTGGTACGCGCGCAGTCCTACGGCTTGCAGCTGGCGGGGGAACATGCGGTACTGCTTGCCCGCACCGTGGTTGCCTTCCAGGAGGCCAGCCCACTACTCACCGAGGTAGCCGCCGCGGTCACCGCGCCCCTCGGGGCCTTCGAGGCGTTGATCACTACCCGGGACGGCGAGCTCGTCATCGTGTTGCCAGCGCTGCCTGCGCCGACCCTGGACGCCACACTCGCCGCGGCGCGCCGCGCTCTGACTTCCGGCGACCGCAGGGAGGAGAAGGTATGGCTCGCGCTGGGGCGCAGCCATCCTGGACCCTCAGGGGTGGCTCGCTCGTTCGCCGAAGCGCGTGATGCGTTGGCCCTCGCAGAGCGACTGCAGCTGTCCGAGCCTGTGGTGAAAGCCGAGGACCTGCTGGTGTACCAGGTGCTGCTGCGCGACCGCGCCGCCCTGTGTGATCTCATCGACACCGTGCTCACCCCGCTGCGGCAGGCCCGCGGCGGGGCCGAACCCCTGCTGGAGACCCTCGAGGCTTACTTCGACACCGGGGGAAATACCACTCGCACCGCTCGGCTGCTGCACCTGTCAGTGCGTGCCGTCACCTACCGCCTCGACCGCATTGCTGCCCTCACCGGCTTGCGCCTGGGCAATCCCAGCCACCGCTACACGCTGCATACCGCTGTTCTCGGTGCGCGGGCACTCGGCTGGCCGCGCGATAACGAGTTCCTTGCCGAATCCCGGCAAGGAAGCCGGGCGAATTATCGCCGGTAATGCGCGAGCGATGGGTACTTCATGCAGTCAGACTGGTCTTGGCGGGTTGCGCAGCGTCATCCGAACAGAGCGAGGGAAAGGTCACGCCATGGCGTCGTTGATTGACCGCATCACCCGGCTGGCCCGGAGTCCGCAAGGGCGGCGGCTTGCTGAGCGCGCCCAGCAGCTCGCCCGGGACCCCAACACTCGTCGCAAGATCGAAGACCTGCGGGCCCGCTTGATGAGGAAACGTTGATCACTCGATGGGTGGTCGCATGGTGCGGAGGAGGATATGTCGAGGCTGGGTAACGGCCTGAAGACCGCGCTGCTGCTCGGCGGGCTGTCCGCGTTGATCCTGCTGATCGGGCAGGCGCTGGGCGGCACCACAGGACTGCTGATCGCGGGCGTTGTGGCGCTCGGAATGAATGGGGTGTCGTACTTTTACTCAGACCGGCTCGCCTTGCGGGCGATGCGCGCGCAGGAGGTGGGTCCGCAGCAGGCACCCCGGCTGTACGCGATGGTTGCTGAGCTGGCTGCGGGCCAGGGCCTGCCCATGCCGAGGGTGTACATCAGCCCGTCGGTGACGCCCAACGCATTCGCCACCGGTCGCAACCCCTCGCACGCGGCGGTCTGTGTCACCACAGGCATTCTTGAGCTGCTCAACGAGCGGGAGCTGCGCGGTGTCCTGGGCCACGAAATCAGCCATGTAGGCAATCGTGACATTCTCATTGCCTCGGTCGCCGCCGGCCTGGCCAGCATGATCATGATCCTGGTAAACCTGGCGCAACTGGGCGCCTTGTTCGGTGTCCACGGCAGTGAAGACGACGCTGGTCCCGGTTTCCTGGAAATTGTTCTGCTGGCCCTGCTGGGACCGCTGGCCGCGGGGTTGATCCAGGCCGCGATCAGCCGGTCGCGGGAGTACGCTGCGGACGCTTCGGGAGCTCAGGCAACCGGGGACCCGCTGGCGCTCGCGGCAGCCTTGGCCAAGATCGAGCGTGCGACGTACGCCAGGCCGCTGGAGGCTGGAGCCAGCGCCGGACCGGTGAGCTCGTTGATGATCGCCAATCCGTTCTCGAGGCGGGCCATGATGCGGATGTTCTCCACCCACCCAGATACGGCACAGCGCATCGCCCGGCTACGACGCATGGCACACACCATGAATGCATGAGAGCAGCAACGGCTCGTTACGGCGGGATGCGGGCTAGGTCGGCAGACCCGACCAGGCCCGCGTCCGGACCTAGTTCGGCGATCCGCAGTTCTGCCATCGGCCGGTAGCCGTGACCGGTTAACGACGCCGCGAAGGCAGCCGACGCGGGAGCGCGCAGGATCTCACCAGCAGCGGACACACCGCCGCCGATCACGAACAGGCCCGGATCGAGAACCGCGGCGAGGCCCGCCAGCCCGCGCCCCAGCCATGTCCCCACCGCGTCGAAGCAGCGCAACGCTGTGGCATCACCGGCCAACGCAGCCTGCGTGATCATTTCTCCGGTGATGCACTCGCGCTGGCCGCCAGCCAGTCGCAACAGTTCACCGGCCGTCTCCGGTGCGCGTTGGACCAGTTCGAGTGCTTCCCGCAGGAGCGCCCGGCCGCTGGCGTACTGCTCCCAGCAGCCCCGTAAACCGCACCCGCAGGGCCGCCCGTCTGGGACGACAGTGACGTGGCCGATCTCGGCCGCCGCGCCGAACTGGCCCCGCACCAGTTGGCCGTTGATCACAATGCCGCCGCCGATGCCGGTGCCCACGGTCAGTGCCACCACGTGCTGGCTGCCACGTCCGGCGCCGAAGCGAACCTCCGCCCAGGCGGCCGCGTTGGCGTCGTTCTCGACGACTACGGTCAGCCCCAGCCGGCGTTGCAGCGACGCTTGCAGGGGCTCATCGCGCCAGGCGAGATTTGGTGCGAACATCACCGTCGCGCGCTGCGCGTCGATGAAGCCGGCCGCTCCCACACCGACCGCCTTCACCTCGTAGGAGCTGGTGAGTTCGGCTACCACGGCGGCGATCGCGTCCTCGATCTGGTGCACGTCGTGGGCCGGGGTGTGCCGGTATGTGCTGGCGAGGATCGCCCCGCGCTCATCGACGACGCCGGCGGCGACCTTGGTGCCACCGATGTCCACACCAATGGTCAGGCCAGCATGTTCAGGAACTGCTCCACCTCCCCCATCGATCCCAGCACGAAGTCCGCCGCGGTGGCCCGGCCGGCTACTTCCGGATCGCTGATGTCGGCGACAATCACGCCGATGCCGTTGACCGGCTGCTTCAAGGCCTGGAAAGCATCCTCGTCGGTGATGTCGTCACCGAGATACAGTGAGACGTACTCCGGACCGTCGACGCCGAGGGCATGGCGTAGGTACAGCACTGCCCGGCCCTTGTCCCAGTCGACCTTCGGCTGGATCTCGTAGACCATCTTGCCCGGGGTGATCTTGATCTCGTCGGGGTACGCCGCCAGCAAGCCGTCCACGACCCTCGTGACCAGCGGGCGGTGCGCGGCGTCGACGAGCCGGTAGTGCACCGCGACGGAGAACCGTTTGGGCTCGACGGCTGCGCCGGGCGCCGCTGCGAGCTGGCTGCGGAGCCGCTCAGTGATCGTGGCCAGCAGGTCTTCGAAGCCGGTCACCGCGTGGTGCTGGATCCGCTTGCCGTCGTTGCCGCCGCGTGCTTGCCCCCTGATGTCCCCGGCAATGTCAAAGCCGTGGCTGCCCGCCACCACCAGCCCGTCAATCGCTAACCACTCAGCGACCACGGATCGATCCCGGCCGCTGACCACGCAAACCGTGGTGCGTTGCGCGAGCCGGCGCACCGTGTTGCGCATGGTGTCGGAGATGACAGCGTCTTGCGGCCGGTCCACGATCGGTGTCAGCGTCCCGTCGTAGTCCAGGAATACCGCTGGCCGGCGACCGTTCATCCGTGCCTCGAACTGGTCGCCATCCCGCAACGCATGGGGCAACCCACCCACCGACACGATCCTTGATCATACGGCCCTTTCCGCAGTCTGGATGCAGACTGCTGTTTTTGAGGCCCTAAAAACAGCAGTCTGCATCCAGACTGCGATATGGGGCGCTACGTGGGGTCATTCAGAAGGCGAGGAGCGGCCAGTGGTGGGGGTGTGGGTACTAGGGGTGCTCCTGGTGGGGGTGCTCGGGTTGTGCGGGTTTGCCGCGTGGTGGGTGGTGGGACATCCGGAACGGATCCGGGCCGGACTCACGTGGCTCGCCGAGCGACCCGCTGTGGCCCGGATGAAATCACGCTACCCGCGGCAGTGGCAGTTTCTGGGGCGCCGGTTCGCGCCAGGAGAGGCAGCCGGGCTGACGTTGACGCTCGGCGTGCTGTGGGTCCTCGCGCTGGGCGTGGGGTTCCGGCAGGTGCTGGACAGCGTGCTGGAAAGTGACGGCATCACGGTGGCCGATCGTCCGGTGCTGGGCTTTCTTGCCACCCATCGCCAGCCCTGGTCGACCACTGCGGCGGAAGCAATCAGCGACGTCGGCAGCCCCCTCGGGGTGGCGGTGACAGCTCTCGTGGTGGGCGTGCTGCTGGCCTGGTGGCGGCGTTCGTGGCTGCCGCTCCTGATCCTGGTACTGGGCGGGGCCGGCATTGCAGTGATCAATACTGCGGTGAAGCACCTGGTGGGGAGGAACCGCCCACCGCGGGTCACCGCGGTGCTGGGTGAGCACGGCTTCTCGTTCCCCTCCGGACACACCACGGGCACCACGGTGGTGTGGTTGCTCTCGGCGTGGATGATCAGCCGTTGGGTGATCGGGTCACGGGCCGGACGGGTCCTGGTGTGGACCGCGGCCTTGCTGGCGATCGTCACGGTCGGGGCGACACGGGTCTACCTGGGCGTGCACTTTCCCAGCGACGTGCTGGCCGGTTGGGCGTTGGGCGCCGCGTGGGCTGTGATCATCGCGCTGGCAGCGCGGGTGTGGGAGCAAGCCCAGAGCCCCCGGCGCGATTACGCCAGATCAGCGTGAGCGGGCAGGCAGGGCAGGCGCTTCTCCTCGGCGGCGGGCGAGGTACCAGCGGCGGGCTGAGTCGACACCACGGAGCGCTGCCCGCACGGCGGGGATCTGGGTGGCGAGGTGCATCTGGTATCGCCACGGGGGGTGGGCGCCTTCCCGGCCGGCCATCGCGTAGGCGAAGGCCACCGCGTCACGGTCCAGGTAACGGTCGGCGCGCTCGAACCAGGCCATGCTGGTGCGCGCCGCGGCTTGGATGGGCCGCAGCGCTGCGCGCCCTCGCCGGTCGTAGCTTTCCAGTGCGGCGGGAAGCTCCTCGTGGTCATACAGGCTTTGGGCCAGCATCACCGCGTCGATCATGGCGAGCCTGGTTCCCGACCCGAGGGTGAAGTGGGTAGTGTGCGCGGCGTCGCCGGCGAGGACCAGGTTGCCGTGGGACCAGGTCTTGTTGGTCACCTGCGTGAAGCGTTGCCATCGGGCAGGCTCTCCGCGGGACTGGCTGATCAGTGCGTGACCGTCGATGGCCCGTTCGAAGATTTTTTCCAGCAGGCCCACGCTGTCTTCGCTGCTCAACGAGTCAAATCCAAGTCCATGCCAGGTTTGCTGTGAGCATTCCACGATGCAGGTGCTGATCCCAGCTGTGGAGGGATAGGCGTGAAACCAGATCCACCCGGCCGGGGTCTGCTCGAAGGCGAAGGTGAAGCTGTCGAAGACCCTGTCGGTGCCTAGCCAGATATATGGGTTGCCGCCGACGTCGACCCGGGCGCCGAACTGTTCGCCGTGGCGTTGCCGGGTTCGGCTGTTAGCACCGTCACACACCACGACCAGGTCGGCGTCGGTTAGTTCCGCGGCATCACCGTTGACCTCGCGGCGGTACTGCAAGTCGATTCCGAGTTCGGTGGCACGCTCGCCGAGGACGTCAAGCAGCGCCGCCCGGCCGACGCTGAAGCCGTATCCGGACAGGTAGGCGGTCTGCTCGTTGCGCAGGAGGATCCGCTGCTCCTGCCATAGGACGGACTCAGCCTGCAGCGCTCGGGCGCTTTCTGGGTCATTGCGGAACAAAATGTCCAGCAGATCGTCCCAGTAGACCACGCCCCAGCCGTAAGTGGCGCCGGGAGGATCACGTTCGATCACGGTGATGTCGTGACCGGCGTCGCGTAGCTTCGCTGAGATCGCAAAATACAACCCGGCCGGTCCGCCGCCGATGCACACGATTCTCATGATCATGCTCCCTGGATCGCCTGGATGGGCGGTGACCTTCACCGCTGTCTGGAGGTGAAAGCCACCGCCCTGATCGGGACGGAGTTACTTAGCAGCCCCAGCCGCCCCAACCACCCCATTTACCCCAGTTACCCCAGCGGTGGCCGCCCCAGCCGCCCCAGCCCCAGCCGTGGCCGCCCCAGCCTCCGCCGTGACCGCCCCAGCCGCCGTGACCGCCCCAGCCTCCGCCGTGGCCGCCCCAGCCGCCTCCATCCTTGTTGCGGTCATATCCGAACCCGAAGATTTCCTTGATCCTCATCTCTCTTCTCCCTCCTTCTTTCCCTGAACTCCCAATCCGGAAAGAAGTCATGTGGCTGAGCTGCGCGCGTGAGACCTGGACAAATCGGACAGGGTGCACTCGCCGCACGCTAAAATTGCGCGCACTGTCGAGTGCGGCTGAATAATGAGGACAGCCTCACCAACCTATGGCGACTGATCGCCGACGTCCGCTAATGGGGGACGGGCTGGATTGCTACTCCTGCTCGATCATGAAAAGCCCCCTACCTCTGATGGTTGGCGCCCCGGTTCGGCCCCGCCCGCCCGGGTATGCATGCGCACAACCATGCGCAATCTCAATACTGCCCACTCCACACTAGAACCGTTTATGGCTCGTATTAATACCCATTCGTGCCGATCCCACCCTTTCGGAGCAACGCCGCCAGGCACGTAACCGGCAAACGATCGCAAAATCACGATTGGGTAACTCATGTTGGTGACCTTAAGCGTAAGCTACATCTCACGATGGTCATGAATGTTTGTGGATGTGCACCGTGACGTTCATCCCCGGGACTAGATCGACATTCGGCAGGGCGTCGAGTGCGATCTTGACCGGGATCACCTGAGTCACTTTCTGGAAGTTGCCCCCGGTGTTGCTTTGGGGGAACAGGGAGAACACCGCGGCTGCGCCGCCCTGGACCTCCTGGACCCGCCCGGTGATGTGGGCGTTCGGGTAGGCGTCCACGTCCACGTCCACTACCTGGCCGAGGTGGACTGCCTTGACATCGGTCTCGTCAACGCGGGCCGTGATGTAGATCTGGTCCAGGTTGTAGGCGACGGCAAGCTGGGTGCCGGTGGTGACGTAGGTGCCGACCACCCCGTTGTCTACGGCGACGGTGCCGTCGCCCGGTGCCCTGATCGGCATCTGTGGTTTGGAGAAGCCACCCTGGATCTCGATGCGACCTACGATCTGGTCTTTGTGCACGTTGGCGCCCTGGGTGGCAGTCCAGTCGAGGAGTGTGCCGGTGGCAGGTGCATTGATCGCGATCTTGTCGCCGTCGACCTGGGCGTTGTCGGTACTGACGTAGTTGCGGGCGTTGAGGAAGTAACTGATGCCGAACGCGGCCCCGGCGATCACTGCCGCGATCAGGATGACGATCAGGGCAATGCGAGTCGAGCGCTTGAGCCTGCGCCGTCCCGATGGTGGTGCGGTGTTCACGACACCATCGGTGGGTTGCTGGTCAGATGGTGCGGGCGGCGCCGTAACAGGGCCTTCCACTTCACACCTCCCGTCGCCATGGTGCAGCTTTACCCCATAGGCTACGCGCCGTACCTTAACTTCGGCAGCCCGCCGACGCGACCGAGTTATCTCGGGGTTATCTCGGGGGTTATCTCGGCTCCGGTCCCGGGGTCTCGGCGCCCTCCCCGGGGGCTCGCACCAACGGCAGCACGACCTCATCGACGATCTCGATCAGCACTCGCTCAGGGATGGGGGAGTGGTGCACCATGAAATGCTGACGCAGCAGGTCTGGCCCCAGGCTGGCGAAGCGAGGTGTCAGCGCCCCGGCGCGCACCTCGCCCCGGGCCGCCCCACGCTTGAGCACCTCGAGAAACAGGCCGACGCCGGGATCGATGAAGCGAATACGCACGGCCTCCATGAGGTCCGGGTTGCGGATGGTATCCGCCATCAGGCCACGGATGGCTTCGCCAGACGGGCTGTTGAGCAGGGCGGCGATCCTGCGCAGGCAGCCGAGCAGGTCTTCGCGGACGCTGCCGGTGTCGGGCGGCTCGCCGTGGCTGGGAAAGCAGTGGTGTACCGCATCGACGACCAGTTCCGCGCGGCTTGGCCAGCGCCGGTAAAGGGAGCCCTTGCTGGCGCGGGCCCGGTTGGCGATACGTTCCATTTTCAGTTCGGTGTAGCCGACCGCGTTCAGCTCGTCGAGGGTGGCCGTGAAGATCGCCTCGTACAGGGCGTCGCCGCGGCGCCGAGGCCCCTTGCGATGGTCAACTTGGCCGGCGCTGCTCACGTCTACACCTCTCGCACCTTCGGTGGCCATTGAGTATCTCATGACCCTGGCACTGGTAGAGTACGTGGCGTTTCGATGGCGCGCGTTGCTGTCGGCGCGTCACCGCAGCCGGTCCGAGGCCAGCTGTCTAGAGAAGCCGTGAGATCTGGATCAGCCTGGATCAGGCCCGGATCAGCGGCATGATGACGTCGTCGACCATCTCCACCAGTGCCCGATCGGGAATCGGGGGACGGTGCACCAGGAAGTATTCGCGCAGCAGATCAGGACCCAGGCTGGCGATGCGGGGAGTGAGCGCCGTGGTGCGGACCTCGCCACGCGCTGCGCCACGTCGCAGGACCTCGAGAAACAAATCGACGCCGGGATCGATGAAGCGCGCCCGGACGACCTCCATGAGATCTGGGTTGCGGATGGTGTCGGCCATGAGGCCGCGGATGGCCTCGCCGGAAGGGCCGTTGAGCAAGGTGGCGAATCCGCGAAGGCAGCCCAGCAGATCCTCTCGGACATTTCCGGTGTCGGGTCTCGCGGCGCAACTAGGAATCGTGTAGTGCACCGCGTCGGCCACCAGCTCGGCCCGGCTGGCCCAGCGCCGGTAGAGAGATCCCTTGCTCGCGCGAGCTCGGTTGGCCACATGTTCCATCTTCAACTCGGCATAGCCGACGGCGGTGAGCTCGTCGAGCGTGGCTTCGAAGATCGCCGCGTGTAGCGCGTCCCCGCGCCGGCGAGGTCCCTTACGGTGGTCGACGGCATCATGGGTGGGCTTACCGGTCTGGCTGACCGTGGTCACCGTCGACACCTTTCGAAAGCTGTAGGTAACGCCAAATGTTCGTAGCGTGAAGACAGTGTAGAGCCTAGGACACGCCGCGTTCCGATCGCACGCTGGCGTTGGCCCCTCACCGCCTGGTGATCAACGCTGGCAGCCCGGACGGTGCCCAACTCGCTAGTCCGTGACGTCGGCGTCCGGAAATGGGTAGAGAACTTGACGTTTCTTATGGCACGGTGGTGTGGTGGTGACGGGGCCGGGGGCAAGGCCCGCTAGTGGGGTTACCACATCCCCCGCTAGCGGGCCGACTACATCGCCCGCTGCTGGCAGCCCCTCTGGCCACGGCACTGCTGGCACTGCCGGCGGTCGCACCCAGACGGCCTGGCGACTGCCGCTGACAGTGCTCATCGTCGGCATGTTCATGTCGATCCTGGATATCAGCATCGTCACGGTGGCCCTGCCCACCATCCAGAATGAGTTCGGTGCATCCACCAGCGACGCGCAGTGGGTGGTCACCGCCTACTCGCTGACGGAGGGTGTGGTGGTGCCGGCCACCGCGTGGCTGGGGGACCGCTTCGGGTTGAGCCGCGTCTACAACCTGGCGCTGCTGGGGTTCGCCGGGGGGTCGGCGCTGTGCGGATTGGCGTGGAGCCTGAACACTCTGGTGATCGCCCGGATCGTACAAGCGTTGCTGGGCGGGATCCTGCCGGCGATCACCATGGCCATCCTGCTGCAGATCGTGCCGCGCGACCGGCTCGGTGCCGCTTTGGGTATGTACGGGCTGGGTGCGGTGGTCGCCCCGGCGGTCGGGCCGGCGCTGGGCGGTTACCTCGTCGAATACGTGGACTGGCGGCTGATCTTCTTCATCAACGTGCCTATCTCGATCATCGGCACGGTGGCGGCGATCCTGGTGCTGCCATCCTTTCCGGGGCGGGCCGGCCGGCGGTTCGACGTCCTGGGTTTCGTCACGGTGGCAGGTGGGTTGTTCACGCTGCTCCTGGCGCTGTCCAAGGGCGAGGACTGGCATTGGACGTCTTACCGGATCCTCGGCCTGTTCACTGTCAGCGCGCTGTGCCTGGCGCTGTTCGTGGTGATCGAGCTGGAAGTCGATGACCCGCTACTCGATTTACGAGTCTTCCGGTACTGGGCGTACACCCTGTCGCTGGTGTTGATGTCCCTGCTGATCGTGGTGCTGTTCGTGGTGGCGGTCTATGTCCCGCAGTTCCTGCAGGTGGGCCAGGGCTGGGGGGCGCTCGATGCGGGACTAGTCGTGTTGCCGCCGGCAGTGTTGATGGGAATCCTGATGCCCATCACAGGGCAGATCTATGACCGCATCGGGCCCCGCTGGCCTGTGGTGTGCGGGCTGGCGATCGCCGCCGTGGCCACCTACCTCCTGCACACGGTCACCCTCGACACGAGCCGCGAGCACCTGATGTGGTTGCTGATGCTGCAATACGGCGGCTTCGGCATCGGGATGATGCCGCTGTTCAGCGCCGGTCTCGCGGTGCTCCCACCGGAGTACAACAACACGGCCAGCGCGTTCAACAACGTCGTGCAGCGCACCGCGGCCGCACTCGGCATCGCGGTGTTCACCGCAATCTTGACGCTGCAGCAGGCGCAGCTGATGGCCGGGCGCGCCGCTCTGCTGCCGCAAGGTACGCCCGTGCCCCATCTCGGCCCACCGGGTACGCCGGAGTGGACCGGCCTGTATGCCCTGTACCACGAAACCGAGCTGCGAGTATTCGTGGGTGCGATCAACAACGTGTTCATCATGATGGCTGGGCTCTGCGCATTGGGTGTGCTGGGTGCGCTGCTGTTGCGGTCTGGGCGCACTCCCATGGTGCCGGCCGAGACCATCTCTGCGGCTCAACCCGCCTCTGCGCTACCACCGGACAATGGTCAGATGGGTGACCAACCCAGGCTTGTACCGTCGGCTACCACGGCCAGCCGGCCGGAGACCCCGCCCGGGGGCGGCTGACAGGCCGGCGTGGTGCCCTGGCTTCGAGGCGCCGCGCGATAGCATGCCCTGTGATCATCACCCAGCGGTCGGTCGCCGCCGCGGCCATGCTGTGCCTTGCCATTGCGGTGCCCAGCTGTTCGGCCAGCGGTCACTCGCCCGGCGCTCAGGGGATGTCCACCTCTTCGGCCAGTCCAGCGTCGCCTGCCCCCACTGACGCTACCGGCCTCGCTGACCTGCTGCACCGCGGAATCTCGTCCGTAAGTTCGGTGCATCTCGCGCTCAACGTGACCAGCCCGGGTCAAACGATCAACAGCGAGGGTGACGCAAAGCTCGCCAGCGGCACGTTGCAGGCTTTGGATATCACCGAAGAACTGGGATCCGTCGGCAAGCGGCGCCTGCTCATTGTCGATCAGGCGACCTATGCGCAGGTGCCGGGAGCGGCGAACCAAGCCAGCAAGCCCTGGGTGCTCGTGACCCGGGACAGTCCCAATCCAGCGGTGCGCAACATGGCGGTATCGCTGGAGGCGGTACGCAAGTCAGCCTCGCTTGACCACTTCTCCACGTTCGCCTCCGCCGCGCGCAGCGTCCAGCTAGTGGGCAAGGGGTCCTTTAACGGCACCCCGGTCACTCATTACTTGGTCAATGTGGACGTCGCCAAGCTGCCGGAGAACACGCCGGGGCGCCAGCCACTGCTCGGTGCCGGGATCACCACCCTACCCATCGAGTTGTATGTCGATGACCAGGGCCGGCCGCTCAAGGCCACCCAGAACATGACGGTGCAAGGCCAGCACACCTCCACGGTCATCACCTTCAGCAAGTTCAACGCCCCCGTCTCGATCAGTGCACCTCCCCCCGACCAGGTCGCCACTACCTGACCCGCACGTTCGCCGCGTCCACGCCGCACGTTCGCCCGCCCGCGCCGGTGCCGACGTCTCCTCATGTGAACTCGACGCTACCGACATTTTCACGTGTCAAAATGTCGGTAGCGTCGAGTTCACGACAAGATCAGCTTGGCGGGCGGCGGGAAATCGGGCGGTGGACGTGCGCAGGGCGGGCATGATGCGCCGGGCGTGAGGTGGAAGCTCCGGTGGTGTCAGGGGATCTGAGCGAGATCACCAAGCGGCAGCAGGAAATCTGGTCGACCGGGGATTTCCACCGGATCGGCGTGGCCCAGGTGGTTGTGGGAGAAATGCTGGTCCGCTCGCTGCATGTGCACGCTGGTGAAAGCGTGCTCGATGTTGCCGGTGGTGCGGGCAATGCCGCGCTCGCCGCGGCACTGATGTGATCTGTACCGATTACGTTCCCGAGTTGCTGCAACGCGCGCAGCAGCGCGCTGGAGCCGATGGGCTGCCCTTACGCACCGAAGTCGCCGATGCCCAGCAGTTGCCCTTCGGTGACGGCACATTCGGCGTCGTGCTCTCGACATTCGGCGCCATGCTCTCGACATTCGGCGTCGTGTTCGCTCCAGACCAGGCGCGCACGGCGTCCGAACTGCTCCGCGTGCTGGATGGCGGCGGCCGCCTGGGTATGGCCAACCGGTCGCCGCAGAGATGGGTCGGCTCTCTATCCGGTCTGTCGGCGAAGTTTCTGGCACCGCCGCCGGGATTGGTTGCGCCGAGTGCATGGGGGACCGAAGCGCGGTTGGGTGAACTATTCGGTGACCGCCTCTCGGCACTGGAGATCCGCCGTGAGCGTGCGGGCTTTGTCACCCCAATACGGTTGCCTTGTTCGAGTTATTTCGGGACTGGTTCGGGCCGGTCTCAACGACATGGCAGGCGCTGAGCGAATCGCAGCGGCAACAGTACCGAAAAGACTGGATCACGCTCGCCGACAACTTCAACGTTGCGCGGGACGGAATCTGCGAGATCCCGTCCGAGTACCCCGAAGTTGCCGCGGTGAAAGCGTAAGCCAGCGAGGTATTTTTCTATCATTGCTTCACTCATCCCTGCATCGTGGGCACTCGTCGCTTTCCGTCGACGCCAGGCACAAGCCGGATATGACCGACGACCGTGAGGACGCAGAGGCGGATGTCGAGCGCATCTTCGCGGCTGCGGTGATGGCGGCACCCGGTCTGACGTCCGTCACTGAGGTCACTGCCGTTCGAGTACGCCGGACCACCGCGTCTCTGGGTCATCATCGCGCCAGGTTCGCAAGCGTAGCTCGATCTCCTGGCGGACTCTCCGGCTACGGTGATCATGTTGCATGAGCCATGTGGTGGCGCACATTTCCCACAGCCGGCGGTGCGTTTCGTAGCCGTTCCAGGTGCGCACGTCGAAACCGTAGGCTTCGGCAAAATTGCGGTAGCACCGTTCGGGCCGGCCGAAACGGGCGACCGCGACAGAAGTGTGCACCAGGTCCCATTCGCGTGGCCCGATGGACACCTGCTCGAAGTCGATGAGCACCGGCTGGCCTGCGCGGAATAGAACGTTTCCCACTTCGGCCTGGCCGTGGATGACACCCGCAGGTAACACCGGCTGCACCGGATGCAGTTCACTGGCGATCCGCTCGGACCACTGGGTGAGCATCCTGACATCTTCGGGTGCGTAGTGTTGCTTACATTGGATCAATCGCTGATCGGATAACGCGAGCTGGCGCCACGGTTCTAGCGGTACCTGCAACCCGGCAGTGCGTTGGTGAAACAGACGCATAAGCCGCCCTAACGCACGGTAAACGTCGTAAAGGTTATCTTGGTGCGGTTCTGCGAGGCGTTCCCATACCGTGCCGAAGCAATCCAGTGCCTTCAGTGGCTGCGCCACATCGCTAAGAAGGACGGTAGGGATCTCAAGCCGGCTGAATTCACCGGCAAGATCGATCTCCCGGTGTACGTCCAATTCGCTGGTGCCAGGCCGCATAACCCGCAGCACGTGCGACGTGTCGACACCGAATACCGCATTGCTGCCAAAGCGCAGCAGTTCGAGGTTGCGCCCCGGCAGGCCGGCCTGCTCGCACATGGCTGCCGCCGCTCGGCGGGCGTCAATCTCAGTCCAGCCCACTGCTTATCTATCTACGAATCACTTCTCCACGAAGGTGATGTCGAGCAAGTCACCTTGGAACGCGATGTGCTGGTTGCGCTGCACAATGAGGTCGCTCAGATGCACTTCGATGGTGTCGTGCACCAGGACCCGGTCATTTTCGTCCCGGGTCGGCGTGGCTGAACTGGCCAGCAGCCAGTCACCGAGATTGCCGGTGAATCCCTTGCGCACCGCCTTGAGGTAGTCCGTGCACCGCCGGAAGAGCTTCGGCAAGATGAGCTGGCCACCAGGGCTGATGGATGATTGATCCACCAGTACGAAGTCGGCTGTGCTGTCCTGGCCCCAGACTCCCAACTCCTTCGTGCGGGCGTCGCCGGCCACTGCCTGGAAAAGACGGCGGTGACTCACCGGCGTTGAGGTATACACCGTGTAATAGGCCTGCCCTTCCGAGAGCAGCCGCACATTCAGGGTCTGGTCGAGCAACGTCTCGTCGACATTGACCCAAGTACCATCCGCCGGCAGGTTGCCGCTGGCTTCGACGAGCACGTAAGCGACTGGCCGGCCATTGACCTCTGCCATCTGGGTGAGGATGGCCGCGCGCACCGAGGTCGGCGTGGCCCTGCGAACCCGGGTCTTGGAATTCGGGTCGAAGTTGATATCGGTGAAGCCGATCCAGTCCAGCAGCGCATCTCGCGCCGTGTCACCGAGCGGCTGCGCGGCAGTACCGTAGTGCAGCTCAGGCGCATCGACTCCCTCGAAGCGAAGCTGAACGCTGCCATCATGTTGAGAGGGACGGATTCGATCGGCCCGCTGCAGCTGATCATAGTGCGACGGGTTATCAGCGATGAAACGAACCGAGTCCCCATCCGGCTCGTAACCCACGATAACCAGGCTGCCCTGGATAGAAAGATAAAAAGGCGCTGCCATGGCGGTCTCCTTAGCGTGTCTCAGGCGGGTCGTACGGATACCGGGACCTCACGGGCGGCGAAGATACCGCGGCTATAAAACTCCAACAGCCTCCCGGGAACCAACTGAATTTCGGCGTAACGGTCCAGCAGCACGCCCACCGCGATCCTGCCTTCCAGACGGGCCAGCAGCTGGCCAATACAGAAATGGATGCCATGGCCGAAGGCCAAATGATGATTGCCGCTGCGGCGGATGTCGAACCGGTCCGGGTCGGCGAATTCACGCTCGTCTCGGTTGGCGGACAGCAGCCACGGCGAGACGAGCGCATCGGCTGGGATGACCTGCCCGGCGACTTCGGTGTCGGCCATGGTGACCCGGCCGACCTGGGTGAATGACGGGCGGTACCGCAGTACCTCTTCAATCGTGGGTTCGATGAGGGATCGGTCAACGTGCATCTGTGCCCACACCTCCGGGTGCTCGTCCATGCACAGCACCGTGTTGCCGAGCAGCGCCGTCGTGGTGATGTGCCCGGCCAGCAGCAGCACCATGGAGAAGTTCACCACCTCCTCATCGGACAGCCGCTCACCATCGACCTCCACCGTGGCCAGCTTGCTGATGAGGTCTTGTCGCGGATGCGCCCGCCGATCGGCGCAGTGGTTCCGCAGGTAAGCGAGCATGTCCGCGCTGGCCTCGTCGATCTTGCGAGCCAACTCCGGATCGTTCGGGTCGGCGATGTCCCGGTTGAACAGCCGATCAGCCCAGGCCCGGAACAGCTCCCGGTCAGAGATCGGCAGCCCGAGCAGCTCGGCGATCACGGTCACCGGCAGCGGGTAGGCCAGTGCGGAGACGAGATCGAACTCGTCGGTGCCGCCAGTGGCATCGAGTAGCTCATGGGTGACCTCGGCGATACGCGGGGCGAGCCCGGTGACAACCCTCGGGCTAAATGCCGCGCCGACCAGCCGGCGCAGCGTGTGATGGCGTGGCGGATCGGTGCGAAGCAAGTTTCCTTGAGAGAATTTCTCCCCGAGCGGGAACACCCGGCCCAGATCGGACGAGAAAACCCGTGAGTCGGAGATTGCGCGAGCCACGTCGGCGTAGCGGAACACATGCCAGATGCCGTACGCGTCGCGCCACACCGGCTGCTCATCGCGCATCATGCGCAGCCAGAGCAGCAGCTTCTGCCCACCGTCATCCAAACCGGGCGCGACGCTGGCGTTCATGATCACTCCTACCTGTCCGAACCGCAGTCTGGATGCAGACCGCGGTTTTCAGGCCGCTTTTTACCGCGTTCTGCATCCAGACTGCGGTGAGGGCGGGTGTCAGTCGGGTCAGTACAGGCGGGTGGCGTAGGCGGGGCCGTAGTAGTGCTCGAGGTGTTCCAGGCTGTCGCCGGGACGTTCCAGCAGGTGGGCAATCTTCGCCTTGGACGGTGCCGCGGTGGGGTTCCACGTGCTGGGTTGCCACAGCTGCGAGCGCAGGAACGCTTTGGGGCAGTGGTAGAAGATCTGGTCGATCTCGACGATGAGCGCCAGCAGCGGCCGGTGGCCCTTGACGGTCATCTGGTTGAAGAACGGTGCCTCGCGTACCAGCCGCGCACGACCGTTGATCCGCAAGGTATCGGCCCGGCCAGGAATGAGGTACAGCAAGCCGACGTGTGGATTGGCCAGGATATTGCGGAAACCGTCGATGCGGCGATTGCCGGGCCGCTCGGGAATGGCGATCGTCGTGTCGTCAAGCACGATGGTGAACCCAGGTGGGTCGCCCTTCGGCGAGACGTCGCAGCTGCCATCTGCGCCCGACGTTCCAACCAGGCACAATGGCGAGTTGGCCAGCCACTGTTTGTCGTAGTCGTGCAGGGACCGTCGTTCCTTGTTGACGACGCGGGCAAGCGGCTCGCCGACAATCTCCCGCAGCTGCGCCTCTGATGTGATCTCTGCCAGGCACCCGCTGTCCATGACGTCAACCGTACGCACAACCGCCGGCACCGGCTGGGTCACTCAACGGCAGGGGCCAGCGCCAGCTGCCGGAGGTGCCAGCTGACCTGCTGGCCCAGGCCCGTCGTGCCCGAATCAGTCATGCGCAGTTCATCCAGGTCGCCGGCGAGGCGATCCAGCTCTTGGGGTGCCTTCTCGAGCGCAGGGTCGGACCGCCAGGCTGCGAGGTTGAGGGCGAACAGCTCAGCAGCGCGGTCGGCGGGCACATCGACCTGGCGGATCTGGCTGGCCAGCACCCGTGCCGGTGCCGACGTGGCGAGCTTGGCGAGGGCGGCACCGGGATGCAGCGTGGCGCCACGGGTAGCGAGGAGCTTTTCGGCCAGGGCGAGGTAGCGGCGGAACACCGGATTGGCGGTCTCGATCGTTTCGGTTTCTTCGAGGACGAGGACTCCGAGCGGGCTTAGCTGCGCCAGCCATGCCGACAGTGCGCCGGCCAGATCAGGCAGGTGCGCGAGCAGGAACCGGGCGAAGATGACATCCGCGGCGCTGACCGGGGCGGGAAACGGCGTGCGCGTCACGTCGTGCTCGATGAACTCCTTGCCGCCGCCCGCGTACGCTGCCCGGGCGGCGGCAAGGAACGAGAGCGAGGAATCCAGCCCGACGGTGCGCTCGGCTGCTGTGACCTCGGCGACCAGGCAAGTCGTCGCGCCTGGCCCGCAACCAAGATCGACGGCGAGCCGTACCCGAGGCGGAGCATGCTCGACGAGCAGCGGGCGGGAGCTGGGATTGAACACCTCGGCCAGCAGCGTCAGCCGCTGGCGGGCGACTTCGTTGTCCCCGAAGGCGTAACCCAGCACCCGGAAGGTCGGCTCGACGGCGACCTCGCAAGCCAGGCTGTTGGCGATGTAGCACTCTCGATGTGCTACCTCGACCAGGTGAGCCAGGCGCTCGGGGCTGTGCCCGGACCCCACGGTGATCGTCGGACGCAGCCGGATCGCGGTCAGCCGGACCGGCTTGACACTCTCGGGCATGACGCCTTCGGCCTCGTCGTCGTAGCCACGTACGTCGATACGGGCACGAGCAGCCACAGCCAGGAACGACAGCAACTGGCATGAGGACGCCGCCAGCACGAGCAGCTGCTCGGGGTTGCATCGCTGCGAATCGCCGAGAAAGGCGGGATCCGAGCTGAGGTCGATCGGGTTCCTCGCGGGCACCACGACACCCCGGTGCGCCCGGTCGTAGGCGTCATAACCGGCGCCGGTCGAGCCTTCCCAATGGCACCGAGCCCAGTACCGGTGAACGCCATCTTCGGACACCGTAACCCCTCCACCGCGTTCTGGATCAAAACACCTCGCTAGATGTACCACCGAGAAACTCCCGGCGGTGGGACATCATTGTGGGCCGGTCTCACGGTTGCGCTCATCTACGTCGACTCGAAGCGGATCTCATCCCGCTACGCTCGTAAGGGTTTGATCTCCGACCTGAACCACCGGATGACGGTGATCGTCGCTGCGGTCCCCAACTCTGCGGGTTACGGCTAGGACGGGAACTAGGCTGTCGCTGAAGCGGTATCGATCTTATCCGAAGTAACCCAGCAAAGTGCGCAAAGACCCGAAGCAAAATTATATCACACGTATCGAGGCGTGGTGTAACGCAGACGGATGATGAGAAATTTTTCACATTCTGCCGCATCGCCGGAACTGCGTCTCAGCGGCTTCTTGTCGTTTGCCGGTGCGTCGAACGGGTAGACTATAAGATGCGATCGAGCCGTAGGAGATGGTGTCGATTGCGATGAGTTGCCCGGCTACTTCGAAGTTCAGCAGTCGATGAGAAATGCGAAGGAGCCAGAACAGTATGAGCGAGCAGCCTATTCATCCGGCGAAGGCACCCCTTCCTCGGGAACCGAATGCCTATACGGGAGGCAAGCAAGTGCCTGGAGGCCTCGTTCCCCCGTATGAGGGCCGTCAGACCAGCGGGCCAAGCCAAGCCGACCTGGCCAGGGACCCACAGAAGATGGGTGAGGGCACCGTGGCGGGCCCTCGGCAGATTTCCCAAGCCGAACGTGAGGGTGTTTCAGCGACCGATACCACCGCAGCCAGTCCACTGGGTGTAGGAGTCTCCAAAGGCAACCGAGGCAACGAGAAGATGTACGGTCGCTCACACGAAGCGCACGTGTCTGACCAGTTGGATATCGGCGTCGGTGGCCGCACGAAGAATGCCCACCCGGACAGTCCAGAAGTATTACAGAGCAGCTGAGCGCCGGGCGCAGCGTCAGGGGTCGCCTCGGCCACGGGGTGACCCCTGATTTCATACGTAAGCCTCGATGAGCGCAGCGTATGACGGTGTGAATTTACAAAAAGAGCCAGTAAGAAAAGGCGTTCAACCCGGGTGAACAGCTGGTTGTCCTGTTCCACGGACAAGAACTGCAACCCGGGTCGTGCCAGCTCGGCGCACATCAACAGGGCCATCGCCCCACCGTCTATAAAAACCCCATCGAGGTCACAGATACAGCTTGCCGATCTGCTTTGGGCATTGGCGCGCAGATATCCGAGGACCTGCGAGTCCACCCGAGCGTGGGACCAGGACGGTCACGGCTTGGTGGGGGAGACGACACGGCTGGGCACGACGACCTCCGCGTCCAGTCACGGTTGGCTCAACGGACCCGGGCGCGACCCACACCACAGGTCGACGGCACCGATAGTGATCTGCAAAGGCTGCCCACAGCAGGTGACGCGCGCCCCTAGTGGCCACAGACGTGGTGGCGACCGAAGGTGATCAGCACCGCCAGGTGTTGGACATCGCCGAGGTGATCGCGCCCTTGGACGCGACCCGTGAGTGATGCCGCAGGCGGTCAGCATCACGAACCTGAGCGCCTGCTGGCGACCTTGTTGACCCGGAGAGGGAAAATTTTGCTAACTTTTGTTGTTTTTGATCAGGAGGTGGAGCACGGTGGTGGCGAGCGCGCCGCCGACGCGAAGCGCGCTCGTCAGGGCAGGAGGTTTCATGGCCGCCGAAAACGCACCTAAGCCGACGGCCGATTTCGTCTCGGGTGCCCAATCCCCCTGCGACCTCAGCGGCATTGACCTACTCCGGGTCACCGTGCTGCAGCACGACCAGGCAATCGTGGTGACCCGCGTGGCCGGTGAAGTAGACATGCTCACCGGACCCTCGCTGCAAAGCCACCTCGACAAAGCCCTTGCCAGCCGACCTGTACGTCTGATCGTCGATCTCAGCCAGGTCTCCTTCATGGGAGCGACCGGACTCACCGTGTTGATCAAGACTAAGGCAGCCGCTACTCACCAAGGCACCACATTGCAACTCAGGGGCATGAGCCGCGCTGCGGCTCGCGCGCTGCACGCAGCTAAACTCGGCTGTCTGTTTGACAGATTGCCAGCTGCGGCACCATGCACCGGCGGTCACCGGAACGGGCGCCCTCACGCGGAGAGCCGCTGTGCCCGCGCTCATTCCGGCGTCAGCGGCCCTAGCCGGCCCCCTGGCCGCCGCTGAGATTGGCGCTGACCGGCCCGGCGAACACGCCCTGGATGTAGGGCTTGCCGTCGTAGGCGGTCAATGCGGCCTGGTCGAGGGTGCCCCCGGTGAAGGCCTGTGCCTGGTTGGTCGTGAACGCGGGTTGCAATATGCCGGTGACTTGCACGGGGGAGCCCACGGTAAGCGACGTGGTCTCCTTCGCCACGGCAAGCACCGTTTGCGGCTTGGCGCCCTGGGCGTTGCCGCTGGCGGTCACCGTGAAGGCATGCGGGCCAACAACCTGCCCGACCGCTCCGGCAATCGTGACCTGCTGGCCGGTGTAGGACTGCGTGTCGTTCAAAACCTCGTTGGCAGAGCCGCAGCCATTACTGCCGATGCCCAAGATGCCGCCTTGGCTGCGGCTCAGGTTGGCGCTGGCCGGCCCGGCGAACACGGCCTGGATGTAGGGCTTGCCGTCGTAGGCGGTCAAGGTGGCTTGGTCGAGGGTGCCCCCGGTGAAGGCTTGCGCCTGGTCGGTGCTGAACGTCGGCTCAAATTTCCCGGTGACCTCCACGGAAGAGCCCGGGGTCAGCGACACAGTCTCTTTTTCCACCGCAAGCACCGTTTGGGCCGTGCCGCCCGAGGTGTTGCCGCCGGTGGTCACGGTGAAGGCGTGGGGGCCGACGACCTGGCCCACCGTTCCGGTCGTGGTGACCTGCTTACCGGCGTAGGTCTGTGTCTTGTTCAGAACCTGGCTGGCGGCGGCGCATGCATTGCTCCCGCCCGCACCGGCATTACCACCGCCCTGGGCGGCGCCACCCTGCTGCCCGCCTGCATGTCCACCACCGCAAGCGCCGAGGGCCAGCGCCGACGACGCCGCGATAGCGACCAGACCCGTCCGCGCTCGAGCGCGTCGTTTCGTGTTCAAGGCGTTTCCCCTTACCAGTGGGTGTTTACTTCAGTCGGCGCCAGCTTGTGCACAGCGCCGATACTCACGGCTACCCCGCAGCGCACCAGCAGCACAGAACCCGGCCGATCGTTACCGAACGGTTATCGTCTGATGTCCAGGATCGGGGCGATCGGGTCAGCGTGTACGAGGGCCATCGGCCGCCACGCATTGCTGAAGATCTTGGCCAAGCGAGCCGATGGGAGAAGGCTTTTGGTGGCTAGTGGGCGGACCGTCGTACGGTGTCGATGAGAATGTCCATGAGTGGGCGGCGAGTCTGGGTACTCATGGCATGCAGCAGGGCCTTAAGACGTCGGGCGGTGTCTGCGTCAGTGCCGGTCACTATTGGTTGGGCGGCGTCGGTGATGATCAGCTGGACCCGCCGGCGGTCCTGCGGGTCGGGTATGCGCGCCACCAGCCCCGTCCGTACCAGCCGATCGATCATGGCGGACGCGGCTGGAAGCTTGATATTCAGCGCATCGGCGAGGTCGGTGGGCGTAGCTGGTGCCAATGCAGTGATGAAGTGCAGCGCGGTGAGCTGCTGCAGGGTCATCCCGCGGCCCGCCCAGACAGCGGGGGTGGCAGTGACCATCGCTTGCAGGCGTCCCACGAGCCAATCGACATCCTCGGCCGTGACCACGGTCGTCCCGGGCCTCGCCACCGCGCTATCAGACTGCGGTACGGGACTATTGCTGCTCGATGGCACGCCGCTAGGGCCGGCCCCGCGCTGGCCGCGTTGATGACCAGTCGCCATGTCCTCTCCTGCGACGTGGGCTTGGCGTCTTCGGTCAACTACACGAACGTGTCGGCGTCGGCTGCCGTCGTCACGTATCTCCCTTTCGGGCGCAGGCATACGGATGCAGCGCTGACCGAACCTGGATGTGCGTACGGGTGTGGTAAGTCTGCGAAGAATCTCGCGCTGTCGGGCCTACCGCCCGCGGGCGAGACACGACCTCTACACGGCGACCATGGTGCCGTCAGCTCCGGGAGCATCGAGGCGAGGAGACCGGCGCGCCCAGCGTGCACCGCTGCCCCACGCCGCGCGACCACCGCTACTCATCCCTCGGTCAAGGTAATCGGCAGCCGTGAGCCATCCACCCAGGTCGCGACGTCGAGGCCACGGTGTGCGGCCAGGTCCACCAGGCCTTGCAGGCGCACGCGGTGCAGGTAAACCTCGTAGGGCAGGCCGGCGTCGCCTGCGAGGACGAGGTTGCGCTGAACCGCCTTGATCTGTGTCTGTAGCTCCTCGATCACGACCGTTAACTCCCTTCCCATTGCCTCCGTACGCAATATAGCTACATTTTAGAAATCATGCAATTAACTGTTACAATACTTGCTAGGTCACGAAACTAGTGTATCTTGAGGTACGGGCATGGCTGGTTCTCGATGTGCGGACGAAGGAGGATCGCCGGGTATGACGAACGAGGGCAGCACTCAGGTGCCCGCGGCGTCGCGCTCTGCGGGGGTTATTCCGGCGGAGCTGATTTAAGTGAGTAGGCCGCTGTATCAGCTCAAGGCCGAGTTCTTCAAAACCTTGGGGCACCCCGCGCGGATCCGGGTGCTGGAACTGCTCAGCGAGCGTGAGCACGCGGTGAGCGAGATGCTATCGGTGGTGGGCATCGAGCCGGCGAACCTGTCACAGCAGTTGGCGGTGTTGCGGCGAGCGGGTCTGGTGGCCACGCGCAAGGAGGGTTCCAACGTCTACTACTCGTTGACCAGCCCCTGCGTGGCCGAATTGCTCGCCACGGCTCGCGCGATCCTGACCGGCGTATTGTCCGGGCAAGTCGAGCTACTAGAAGACCTTCGTACCGCCGGTTCATCGATGACGGTGTCGACGACGTCCCGAGGAAGATCAGCCGGATAGGAGCCCGCGGGCCCAGCGCTTCCCGAATCATCGCCAGACGATCAGCGGCCGGTGCTCGACCCCGCGTTGGCCCACCCGCAGCAGCACCGTTAGCGGCTTGCCGGCCATGATGCGGCAAGGATTGCCAGATTCGCTCGCGGATGACGCAGTGATCTGGCTGTTTCCAGAGCACGGGGTGCGGCCGTCCAGCACGGCCGAGCCGAACTCTTGGTCGGCTCCGGGCGCCGTTGCACCGTCGTCGGCGTGCTACGCCCGGCGATATCCAGCTCCTGCTGGGCATGCCCCTGCCCCTACTCGCCGAGTCCTGGACGACGAGACTTTGCTGGTGCTGATCGTCGAGGACTTCGAACGGGTATTTTGCGTAGACGACAAGCAAATGAGATTTCCGTTGTGCTGCCATCGATCGGATGGCAAGGGCACCAAGACGATCAGTGTCGCAAGGCCTCGACCACTTGATCCAGAACGCGCTGTGAGGGGTGTGATCTGTGCGGGCGGCGATGGCGGGGTTTCCAGGCAGTCGGTTGGACGAGGTGCTGGTGCGGCCGGCTCCAGGAGACGCGGAGCAGCGGGCGCTGGCGCTGTTCGCATCGGTGGCCGCCACCGTGCCCGCCTACCAAGCGTTTCTCGCTGAGCACGGGATCGATCCGGCAGCGGTGCGAACGGTCGACGACTTCCACGCGCTGCCGTTGCTGACCAAGGAAAACTACCTGCGCCGGCATCCGCTGGCGCAGCTGTGCCGCGGTGGCCAGCTGACCGGCTGCGACATGATCGCCGTCTCGTCCGGCTCCACCGGCGAGCCCACCTTCTGGCCACGGTCGGTGGCCGACGAGTTCACCGTGGCCACCCGTTTCGAGCAGGTCTTCCACGACAGCTTCGAAGCCGATCAGCGCACGACGCTGGCTGTGGTGTGCTTCGCGTTGGGCAGCTGGGTCGGAGGGATGTACACCACGAGCTGCTGCCGGCACCTGGCAGTCAAGGGATACCCGATCACGGTGATCACCCCAGGCAGCGACATCGACGAGATACTGCGAGTGGTCACCGCGCTCGGTCCGCATTTCGAGCAGGTGGTGCTGCTCGGCTACCCGCCGTTTCTCAAGGGTGTCGTCGACACTGGCCTCGCCCGAGGCGTGCCGTGGCCGGACTACGGCGTCAGGCTCGTGCTGGCCGGCGAGGTGTTCAGCGAGGAATGGCGCACGCTGATGGGCCAGCGCACCGGCGGCACCGATCCGTGCTTCGACTCGGCGTCGCTGTACGGCACCGCCGATGCCGGCGTGCTCGCCACCGAGACACCACTGTCCATCTGCATCCGCCGCTACCTGGCGCAGCATCCGGAGACCGCGCGGGAGCTGTTCGGCCAGTCGCGGTTACCCACCCTCGCCCAGTACGACCCGCGCACCAGGCTGTTCGAGACCCACGGCTCCACGCTGCTGTTCAGCGGCGACAACGGGATCCCGTTGATCCGCTACCACATCGCTGACACCGGTGGCCTGACGCCCTTCGATGGCATGCTTGCCTTCCTCGCCGACCACGGCTTCGATCCGGTCGCCGAGCTTGCGGGCCGTGGCCGGCAGTGCATCCGCGAACTTCCGTTCGTGCACGTCTTCGGGCGTTCGCAGTTTGCCGTGTCGTACTACGGGGCGAACATCTACCCGGAGAACGTCACGGTCGGTCTGGAACAACCACCGGTCGCAGCCTGGGTCACCGGCAAGTTCGTCATGGAGTCCAGGGAGGATGCCGATCGCGATCGCTACCTGGCGATTGCTGTCGAGCTCGCTCCGGGGGTGGCCGGAAGCGACCAGATCCGGGATGCGGTAGCGCAGGCGATCGCCGCGCAGCTGCGACGGCTCAACAGCGAGTTCGCCCACTACACGCCGCCGCAACGCCAGCTACCGCGGGTAACCCTGCATCGTAATCGTGATCCGGAATACTTCCCGCCAGGAGTTAAGCACCGGTACACCCGCTAATCGCCCAGTAGCTATATTGCGCTACGTTCAGTATTTGCATTCTTGCGGGCAGCCACATTCACCGATTCTAATCTGTTATTTTCCTGTGAACTCCTTGGGAAATATCCAAAAGCCGTAAAGATGCCGGCCGCCGCGGCGACGTAGCGGGCATGCGACGCCTATTCATACCCGCCATGACGGTACTGCTGTGCATTACCGGCGCCGGGTTGGCGTCGGCGGCAGTAGCTCCGATCGTCCATCGCGCGACTGCGGAGGCGGGGCAGACCAGCGCGCCACCCGCGGCCAGCGTGCCACTTCCGGGCAGCCCACCACCGCCATCCAGCTCGCCGTGGGCCAGCCCGCCGGCGATCGTGGCCAGTACGCCGGTGTCCGCCGTCGTTGACCAGGAAGCCACGGTGGCGCGGGTCAAGCAGGCGACGGAGGCGGTGCTTCCTGATGCTCAGGTCAGTTACGAGGTCTTCGACCGCACCACCGGCAGCATCGTCGCCAGCCAGAACGCCGATCAGCAGGTGGCGTCCATGTCCGTGGTCAAACTGCTGATCGCGTTGGACGTGCTGGCCAGGAACAACTGGACGATCCCGGATGCCGGCACGCAGCAGCAACTGCACCAGATGCTGGCCAACAGCGATGACGAGATCGCCAACGAGTTGTGGACCGCCGGTGGTGGTCCGGCCATCGTGACCCGGATGGCGAGCTTGCTGCGACTCACCGGCACCGCGCCGCCCGGCGATCCTGGCGAGTGGGGTGACACGAAGATCACGCCACAGGACATGGTTACTGTTTACCGGTACCTCGCCGATCAATTACCCAAAACCGATCAAGATTTGATCCTTGGCGCATTGTCCGATGCCCCGAACGTTGCCGCAGATGGTTTTGATCAATATTTCGGGATTCCGAACGGGATGCCCGATACCAGCTGGGCGATCAAGCAGGGCTGGGGAACGAGCGGTGCCAACGCTGTGATGAACAGCACCGGTCTGGTTGGCCCGAATTGGCGCTACGTGGTGGTCGTGCTGTCCGCCGCGCCAGTGCGTTCCTACGCCACATTGCCAGCGGTGGTCACCGCCGCCGCGGGTGCGCTGGCAACCCTGGTCGGCTCGACTGCGTCCTAGCGGCCGTTGGCAACGTGTGACCCCTCTGATGAGGTCGCGGGTGCCTCGCGGGTCTGATGAAGTCGCGGGCGCCTCGCGGTCTAGTGCCGGTGCGGTGTTCTACTCGTGACTACTCGCCGGTGGGGCGTTCGACGTGGCCGCCGAACTGCTTGCGCATCGCGGAGATCAGCTTGCCGCTGTAGTCGCCTTCGCGCCGTGAGCTGAAGCGCTCGTACAACGCGGCGCTGAGCACCGTGGCGGGGACGCCCTCCTCGACGGCAGCCAGCACCGTCCAGCGGCCCTCGCCGGAGTCGGAGATTCGGCCACTGAATTCGGTCAACTCGGGCGACTCCCGCAGCGCGTTAGCGGTCAGGTCGAGCAGCCACGAAGCGATCACGGTGCCGCGCCGCCACAGTTCGGCGATCGCGGGGAGGTCGAATTCATACTGGTAGTACTCCGGATCACGCAGTGGCGCGGTCTCTGCATCGGCCGCTGCCTTGCTGCGGCCGACATTGGCGTGCTGGAGCACGTTGAAACCTTCGGCGTAGGCAGCCATCAACCCGTACTCGATGCCGTTGTGCACCATCTTGACGAAGTGGCCGGCACCGGGTGGCCCGCAGTGCAGGTAGCCCTGCTCGGCGGTGCTGGGCTCACCGTCGCGCGCTGGAGTGCGGGTGGCACCTGCAACGCCCGGGGCAAGCGTCCGGAAGATCGGGTCCAGACGCGCGATCGGCTCCGCGTCGCCGCCGATCATCAAGCAGTACCCGCGCTCCAGCCCCCACACCCCGCCGCTGGTGCCGACATCGACATAGTGGATGCCCCGGCCACCGAGGGCCCGGGCCCTGTCCACATCATCGCGGTAGTAGCTGTTCCCGCCGTCGATGATGATGTCACCTGGTTCGAAGTGCCCGGCGAGTTGCTCGACGATCTGGCCGGCCAGCGCGGTCGGCACCATGATCCAAGCGGCCCGGGGCCGGCTCAACGCGGCGGCGAATTCTGCCAGCGAACTCGCGCCGGTCGCGCCTTCGGCGACTAGCTGCTCAACCGATGTCTCGTTGACGTCATAGACCACGCACTCATGCCCATCGCGCAGCAACCGCCGCACGATGTTCGCGCCCATGCGCCCTAAACCGACCATCCCGAGTTGCACAGCAACAGGGTGGCACAGTCCTGGAGTGACACAACCCGGACCGCTCGCCCAGCCATGCGGCGGCAGTCAGGCAGCGACGGGATGGAAGGGTTCAGTTCCCAGTGCCAGCGTGACGGCACCCAGGCCGCCGTGGGCGTTGAGGTAGTCCAGTTCTCGGGACATGTCTCCCACGCCGTTGCTGGCAGCCAGCGGGGCGAGCGCGAGCGAAGTCAGGACCCCCAGTGCTTTTCCGTCCTTGGCCAGGACCGCACTGCCCGAGTCACCGGGAATGCCCGGGGTGACCGTGTAGCAGGTATGTGACCAACCGCCGCCGTCGTCGCCGAGGCTGGCGCCGCTCTTGGGAGACAGCGCGCTGACCCCGGCCCGCAGCGGTGAATTACCGTAGGTGTATATCGGATCGCCGAATGCGGTCGGACCCGTCGCGATACCGATCGGGCCGCCGAAGAACGGTACGCTCGGGTTGATCTTGTCGCGATCGGCCGGATCGATCTTCACCAAGGCGAAGTCGTTGTAGTTGCAGGTATTGGTGTCCTTCTCGCCGATCTTGGCCATCGTGATCCAGGAGCTGTACACCAGCGTGCCGGGCTTGCTGGCGCCGGTGATCTTGACTGGGGTCCCCAGCGGCTTGGTGGCCGAGGTGCAGCCGCTGGTCTCGGTCGGAGCCCCGGTACCGGCGCAATGCGCGGCCTGGCCGATGAACACGTCGGTGGCGTTATAGAAGATGAAGTTGGCGGTGCACTCCCCGCCACCCTCTGTGTTGGTCATCACGCCGGGATGGATGGTGGCCTGCGCGTAAGGCGCCCATACCGGGGTTCCGGCCGACGCGGTTCCGGGCATCAGCACACCGACGAGCACCGTCGCCGCGGCCGCGGTCAACGCTATCGCCGTGGTACGGGGGCGACGGCGACGGGCGTTCACGAGGCGGTGGTGCATGCGGGATTTCCTCCGTAAACGCCGGTTTGCGAGCATAGGTCGCGGGAGAGGGTACACAATCGGCGCGCTCGCGCAGCGTAGCGGCCCCGGCGTGGCGCGCTGCGGGAATTCCCCGGGCCGGCAGGGGCTATTTGTGTCCACCTGGCAGCCGGGGGATCAGCATCGGTACCCGCTGCCGGTACCGGTCGTGGGCCGGACCCAGCGTGCGGCCTAGCAGCCGTTCCTCGGCGCGGATCTTCAACATGACCATCAGCACACCGAGCCCGAACAACGCCACCCAGCGGCCCAACCCCTCGATGAGGGTGGTGCCTGCCAGCATCCCGAGCAGGCCGGTGTAGATCGGGTGCCGGGTGATGCCGTACGGACCAGAGGTGCGCAGTACGTGATCGTCTTTGATCACCGCCGCTGACGTCCACATCGTGCCCAGCGCGGCCCGAGCCCACAGGGTGAATGCGGTGCTGACGACGAGCAGGACGACGCCCGGAACCGTCAACCACCGTGCGTCGATGGTGATCGGACGCCACAGGCTGGCCGGCACGAACTGGTTGAGCACCAGCACCGCGGCAAGTCCGACCAGCCACGGTGACGCCGTAGCGGATCGCTCCCGCACAGCCGGCGCGCGGCGCAAGTTATAGATCGCTCCGGCGAGCCAGGTCACAACGAACAGTCCCCAGCAGGCCGAGACGGTCAGCCCGGGCACCCAGTCCCAGAACCCGGACTCGGGCATCGCGGTTCTCCTTCTGTTGCTGACTGTTGCTGACTATGCGTCAAATGCGACGCGGCGGTCCGGCCAGGATCAACCGCCGAATCCTAACCACTTGTGGGCGACGCCGATAACTGGTTAGCGTCGTAGCTAATGAATCTGCGTGAGGCCGTGCGTATCGCGTTACGAGGATTGCGCGCTCACCGGTTACGTTCCGTGCTGACTATGCTCGGAATCATTATCGGTGTCGCAGCGGTGATACTCCTGGTTGCTATCGGTAACGGGGTACAGGCTTCGGTCAACGCAAAAATCCAACCGCTGGCCAATTTGATCACCGTCGTGCCGACGACCGGGAACGTTCCGGGCGGCGCTGCTCCGAAGAATTTGATCGATGGGGATGTGGAGGTACTCCAGCGGCAGGTGACCAATGCTGCCGCCGTCATCCCGGCGGTCACCGGCCAGGCGCTGGCAGAGACCGACACCAACAAGTACCGCTCGGACGTCGTCGGATCCACCGAGGACTGGCTTGACATCAATAACCGGGACCTGCAATCGGGTAGTTTCTTCGATCACGCCCAGGTCCGGTCCGCTGCCCGGGTGGTGGTGCTCGGCCCGAGCGTGGCGACCGCGCTGTTCGGGGAACCCGGAGCGGCGCTGCACCAGCCCATCCGGTTCAACCACCAGACGTTCCAAGTTATTGGAGTGTTGCAATCAGCGGGCGAGCCAGCGGATAACAACGCGGTCATGCCACTGGACAGCGCGCGCCGCTACATCTTCGGCGGCGGCGACATACTCAACCAGATCACCGTCCAGGCCGTCCAGGCATCTGACGTGCCTGCCGTCGAGGACGAGGTGATCAACATTCTCAGTGACCGGCACCGGATCCAGGATCCCGCGAAAAGAGACTTCGAGGTCCAGTCCCTGCGTAGCCGGCTCGATGCGTTCAACCAGATCCTGTCGATCCTCACCCTGTTCACCGCCTCGGTAGCGTCGATCTCGCTGATCGTCGGCGCCATCGGCGTGTTGAACATCATGCTGGTCTCGGTTACCGAACGAACGCGGGAAATCGGAATCCGCAAAGCGATCGGCGCGACCCGCCGCGCGATACTCCAGCAGTTCCTCATCGAAGCCGTGGTGCTGGCTGGACTCGGCGGGTTGATCGGTATAGCCGTGGGGGTGGGATTGGCTGTGCTCGGTGCTCAGCTTGCCCCACGATTGGGACCTACACTGAGTAACTTCGCGCCCACCGTCAGTGTCCCGTCCATACTGCTGTCGTTCGGGATCAGCCTTGCGATCGGGATCATCGCCGGGGGCTACCCCGCCAACCGGGCTGCCCGGCTACGGCCCGTCGAAGCCCTCCGCTACCAGTGATCCGCGGGCAACGACAGCGATGCACGGCGGGCCGCACCGCGAGGGCCACCGTCCGCACCGGCAGCATCAGTAGCCGCTGAGCAGGGTTCGTAGCTTGCGGAGCGCTTGAGGACCGGCCTGGCTGTGCCATCGGGTGAAGTCGGCGGGTCGGCGTCCCCACAGAAAGAGGGTGCGTGCGGCAGGATCGCTTTCGAGCGTGGCCAGCCCTTCGGGCTTGCCCAACTCGATGCTGTTGCCCTCCGCGGTGGCGGTGACGATCACATCGTCGCTGCCCGGCGATCGAAGCCGGCCCTGGATCCGGCCCTCGGCCGCGAAGTCCAGCCCGGCGGCGCCCCTGGCGAGCAGTGGCTTGCCCACGTCGTAAACGCTGTGCCGGGTCATCCATGGTTCGGCCAACGCGCGCACCGCCGTGGCGTCGTCGCCGCTCAGGTCCCAGCGGTGCAACACGAGTTCCTCGCGCATGTGCTCGGCGAAGAAGCGTGGCTTCACCACGCGACCCGTCCAGATGATCCCTTCATCTGCGGGTAGGTCCCGCTCGGCAGTGTTGGTGATGTCGACGAGTTGCTCGCAGCGGTCGATGAACGTTGACCACAGTTGCGGATCGGTGAGGTCGCGGTAGGGGTCCTCCCGAGCAAAACCTCGTGTCGGGACCGGGTTGCCCGTCAGATGCGCCTGCAGTACCCGGGCAAGTTCTTCTGCGTTGCCGGTCTGGTGGATCAGCACGTCGCGCGTGGTCCATGCCTCGCACCAGGTTCCGGCGTCGGGTCGGCGGGCCTGCACAGCATGGGCGAACGCGTCCCACTCGGGAAGGGTGTCGTGCAGAGGTCCCGTGACCATGGTCAATACCTTTCGAGTCGGGTGCTGGCACAGTCTGGCTGGCAGTGGGGGCATTTACTCGATGGACACCGAACACCGAGGGCGGTACAGACGCGTCCGTCGAAGGCGTCTTTCGCCACCCAACATTAGAGTTGCGACCATTCGATCGGAGTCGAAGTAGCGGCTCGCTGAGCGAACAGTCAGCCGGTCAGCTGTTGCTGGTACCGGACCTCACTGCCGGAGTCGATCCGTGGGCCGAGCCTGTGACTTGGTGCGGACCGATCCGAGGCGGCCAGCGAAGCCGACGTGACCCATCGTGGGGTCACGTCGCCAGCTGACGGCAGCCGCGTCTTGAGTCTGCTTCTGTCAAGAAAAGTGCTCCGGTTGGGAACAGCTTCGCCGTCTTGCCCGTTGACAGGGGTGTCGGCGGATGTCAAGACATCCCTTCAAAGGAGAGACCACGATGCTGATGCGTACCGACCCGTTCCGGGAGCTCGACCGGCTGGCCCAAGCCGTGTTCGGCGCCACTGGCACCAGGTCGCACTCGGCGATCTTGCCGATGGACGCCTACCGCCAGGACGGGCACTTCATTGTGCATTTCGACCTGCCTGGGGTAGACCCGTCCTCGATCGACATCAACGTCGAGCGCAACGTGCTCACCGTCACGGCTGAGCGCAAGCCGGCCTACGGCGAGGGCATTGAATTGCAGGCCAATGAGCGACCCCGCGGGACGTTCAGCCGGCAGCTGTTCCTCGGTGACGCCCTGGACACCGACCATGTCGAGGCCAGCTACGACGCCGGGGTGCTGACCCTGCGCATCCCGGTTGCTGAGAAGGCCAAGGCTCGCAAGATCGAGATCACCACGGGCGGTGAGCCCAAGGTGGTCGAGGCTGCCTGATAGGAACCACAAACAGCGCCACCGATGCCGGGGGTGTGGCACGGAGTTCCGTGACACACCCCCGGTCGCGTTCTGAGGCAGGATTAGTTGCCCGCTGGCTGGGGTAGACGGCCGGCATGGCATCGCATGATCGAATAGCCGAGCCGTGGGGCGAGCGGGCTCCGTATGGTCCTGGCGAGAGCTGGCCGGTCCGGGTAGACAGCCACCTGGCCAGCGGCATCGATGCTGACCAGGTCGACCGTTGGGTGCAGTCCGCGTCGTTGCTGCACTCCAATGGAGACGCGATGGACATCGCGGTCTCCGGTGGTCGAATCGTCGGGGTCCGGGGTCGGGCCATCGATCGGGTCAACCACGGCCGCCTCGATCCCAAGGATCTGTTCGGCTGGCAGGCCAACAGCTCCCCGGACCGTCTGACTGCTCCGCTGATCCGCCAAGGTGGCCAGTTGGTGGACAGCGACTGGGACACCGCCATGGATGTGGTGGTCCGGCGCAGCCAGGAACTGCTGGAGCAGCAGGGACCCAGCGCGCTGGCCTTCTACACCACCGGGCAGCTGTTCCTGGAGGAGTACTACACCCTGAGTGTGATCGCGCACGGCGCGATCGGCACCAACCACGTCGACGGCAACACCAGGCTATGCACGGCAACCGCAGCCGAAGCATTGAAGGAATCGTTTGCCTGCGACGGCCAGCCGGGCTCCTACAGCGATGTGGACCACGCCGACGTGATCGCGCTGTACGGCCACAACGCGGCCGAGACGCAGACTGTGTTGTGGATGCGCATGCTGGATCGGCTGGCTGGACCCAACCCGCCGGTGGTGATCTGCGTGGATCCCCGGGAAACACCGGTTGCGGAGGCGTCGACGGTGCACCTGGCGCCGCTGCCAGGCACCAACGTCGCTTTGATGAACGGCCTTCTGCATGAGATCATCCGCAACGACTGGGTCGATCATGACTACGTCACCGCGCATACCGTCGGCTTTGACGAGCTGGCCAAACAGGTCGCTGACTATCCCCCTGAGCGGGTGGCGGAAATCTGCCAACTCCCGGCGCAGCAGATTCGCGAGGCAGCGCGCATCCTCGGTACCGCGCAGCACCTGCTGTCCACCGTCCTGCAGGGCTTTTACCAGTCGCACCAGGCCACTGCGGCCGCCGTGCAAGTGAACAACATCAACATCATCCGCGGCATGATCGGCAAGCCGGGTGCGGGCATCCTGCAGATGAACGGCCAACCCACCGCGGAAAACACCCGGGAATGCGGCGCCGACGGCGACTTGCCTGGCTTCCGCAACTGGGCCAACGACTCCCACGTCGCGGAACTGGCCCGGCTGTGGAACCTCGACCAGATGCAGATCCCGCACTACGCGCCGCCGACCCACCTGATGCAGATGATGCGCTATGTCGAGCAGGGCTCCATCCGGTTTTTGTGGGTCAGTGGCACGAATCCGGCAGTCTCACTGCCGGAGCTACGCCGGATCCGCTCGATCCTGTCCCAGCAACGCTTGTTTCTGGTGGTGCAAGACATCTTCCCGACCGAGACCACCGAGCTTGCCGACGTGGTACTGCCCGCGGCCACGTGGGGCGAAAAGGTCGGCACCTTCACCAACGCCGATCGCACCGTGCACCTGTCGGACAAGGCTGTCGAACCGCCGGGCCAGGCGCGGGCCGATCTCGAAATCTTCCTGGACTACGCGCGCAGGATGGACTTCCGCGACAAAGACGGCGCGCCGCTGCCGCCGTGGCACGACGCCGAGTCGGCGTTCGAGGCGTGGAAGCAGTGCAGCGCGGGCCGTCCATGCGACTACACCGGACTCAGTTATGCCGGGTTGCGCGACGCCAGCGGGATCCAGTGGCCGTGTACCGCAGAGCATCCTCACGGCACCGAACGGCTCTACCCTGATGGTCAATTCTGGGCTGCCCCGGAGTACTGCGAGAGCTACGGCCGAGACTTGATCACTGGCGCGCCGCTGGAGCCCACCGAGTACCGGGCCATGAACCCTGCCGGCAAGGCAGTGATCAAGGCTGCCGAGTACCTGCCGCCGCACGAGACCACCAGCGACGAGTTCCCGCTGTACCTCATCACCGGCCGGACGGTGTTTCACTTCCACACCAGGACCAAGACCGGCCGGGTGCCGCAGCTGCGGGCGGCAGCCCCGCAGGTCTGGGTGGAGATGTCCACCAAAGACGCCGACGCTCTCGGGGTCAGCGAGGGCGACCTGGTAGAGATCAGCTCTCACCGCGGTGCCATCCATGCCGCCGCGCGGATCAGCGGTATCCGCGAGGGCGTGCTGTTCCTGCCGTTTCACTACGGCTACTGGGACGGGGCCAACCCTGACCAGCATGACCGCGCCGCCAACGAGCTCACTATCACCGACTGGGATCCGGTGTCCAAGCAGCCGGTGTTCAAGACGGCTGCGGTGCGGGCCCGCCGGATTGGTGCCGGTGATGGTCATGCCGCGCCGGCTCCGACGAACACGGCATCCCGTCCTGTTGCCGCCGACATTCCCCCCACCCGCGGCGGGCCCGCCGCCTGCGACGATGAGCAGCTGAGCACCACTGGAGGCGCGCGGTGAAGCTGAACCTGGCCCTTCGGGAACTACACCGCGCAGAGCGGGCCCTCGCCGCAGGCCTGTTGAAGGTGGCCGACCGGCACAGAGCCGACCACGAGATCTATCACGTGGCACGCGACCTGGCCCGCTGGTCGCAGCAGCATGTGCACGAACTCGCCCAGGTCGGGCAGCGCTACGGCTTGAATCTCAAAGACGATCCCGAGGAGGACTCCGGCCTGCTGGCCATTGTGCGCGGCAAGGCCAGCGAACTCGCCGGTCGCCGCCCGGAACCGGGGCTGCTGCTGCTTGCCGACCTGCGTCACCTGCACCGCGTCGCGGCTGGCGTCTCGCTGGACTGGGAGCTGCTGGCGCAAGGCGCTCAGGCCGCCAAGGATTCCGAGCTGCTGTCGCTGGCCCGGCGATGCCACCCGCAATCGCTGCGCCAGATGCGGTGGGCCAATGCCATGCTCAAGGTTCTCTCCCCCCAGATCCTGGCTGGCTGACGTGGACATTTCCGCGGTACCGAGATGCACAAGCCTCCGGGGGCTGGTGGCACGCTGGACCGCGCTTGCCGTGTCAGTTCGGTCTGAGTGGGTACTCCTGTGGATGGCAGGCAAAACAGCAGGAGGTGAGGCCGGTGCCGGCCAAGGATGAGATGCCCAGCACGCTGCAGCGCTCTCCGGACACGGCGCAACGGACCTGGTCGAAGGCCCACGATTCGGCAGTGGAGACCTACGGGGAAGGCGAACGCGCCCATCGCACCGCGTTTGCTGCGCTGAAGCACACCCACCAGAAAGTCGGTGACCATTGGGAGCCCAAGAACGGCAAGGGCCCGTCAGACGAGCGCGCCAAGGGAGGCGTTGACCCGAAGACAGGCAAGCCACCTGGCGGTAAAACCGCAGGTGGGGTCAATGCTAACGCCAGCAAGCAGGAGCTGATGGAGCAGGCTCGCAAGCTTGGGGTGCGCGGTCGCTCGTCGATGAACAAGGACGAACTGGTCGATGCCCTGCGTAAGGCGAGCAATCGCAAGACCCGCAAAGCTCGCGAAGGCGCCAAGGGCTGATCACAAAGCGTGTGATTCTAGTTCATGGGCCGTACGCCCCAGGGGCGTACGGCCCTCAAAATACTGCGCCCGGGCGCCCGTAACAGTCTCCAACCCGTCCTCGATGAATTTGCTTGCAGATTCAATGCGGCGCCCGGCGATTTTCTAGCTACCGGTTACATTTGGAAGGCTGGTTGCCTGCGGGGAGTGCGCCGGCGAAGAGCCGGTAAACTGCGGACGTAGGCTAGCAGAATTTGAACCTAGCCTGTTGAAGGATGACTCGGTCGTGGACCAGCCTGCATTGATACGTAGCTTGGTCCGGTGAGAGGAAATTGAGGATGCGCAAAGTGGTTGCATCGCCAGTGCGCGGCTTGCCTGGCAGCCTGCTCCGTGGCCATCACCTACTCCATAAGGTGACGTGGTAATTGGATCCCTAAGGGGACGTGGTAATTGACTGTGTCAAGCCCTTCAGGGACCATCGAGCCGGCTGCCGATCCGGTTGGCGTGCGGCCGGCCAAGCCCGTCACGGCAGGGTTGGTTCGAATGGTCCTCATCGAGGTGGGCCTGCCCCTGCTCACCTACTACGGCCTGCATGCCATGGGCGCCGGCGACTATCGAGCTCTGCTGGGGGCGACAGTCGTGGCTGGCCTCCGGTTAGGGTTCGTAGCCCTGCGTAACCGGAGGCTGGATGGTTTCGCTGCATTTATGATAACCATTTTTGCAGGAGGGCTGACCTTGTCGTTCACCACCGGTGACGCCCGATTCATGCTCGCTAAAGACTCGGTCGGCACCGCAATCGCCGGACTGATCTTCCTAGGCACCTGTGTGGTCGGGCGGCCGATGAGTTTTTATGCCGCCCAGCGGTTTTTTGCCACCACCGGTCGTGATGGAACGTGGTGGGACGACAGGTGGCGCAGCAACCCGGCATTCCGGCGTGGTTTCCGGGTCATGTCGTCGACGTGGGGACTTGGATTATTGGTTGAAGCGGCAGTGCGAATCCCATTGATCTATGTGCTGCCCATCGATATCATGGCCGGCTTATCCACAGTGCTCCAACTGGTGGTGTTCACGCTGCTGATCACGTGGAACGTGCGGTATGGCAGGCGCATGCGGGCGCGCAGCCAAGGTGCGACCGGTGTTACTTGATGCCGACCACCATAGAATCGGGTCCGAGCAGATGCTGTACATAGGTTTGGGTAAAGCCCGCCTCCTGCATCCAGCCGCAACAATCAGCTCCGGTGTAGTCGAAGCCTCCTGTGGTCTCGATGAGCATGTTGAGGCTCATCAATAGTCCGAAGGCATTGGTGCGCCGGTCGTCGTCGATCAGTGCCTCGTAGACCACCAGCGCTCCCCCAGGAGGCAACGCCGCGTACGCTTTGTCGAGCAAAGTTCGTTTCTGCGTCAGGTCCCAGTCGTGCAAGATGTGGCCCATGACCAGCACATCGGCGGTGGGCAACTCGTCAGTGAAGAAATCACCAGGATAGAACTGCAAGCGGTCAGCGAGTCGGGACCGGGCCACGTAGGCATCGAAAACCGGGCGCACTGCAGCAAGGTCAAACCCGCCGCCGCCGAGGTGAGGGTGCGCCAGCGCGAGCTGTACGGGTAGGCAGCCCTGGGCCGTGCCGATGTCGATCACGGTGCGGTACTGGTCCCAGGGGAACTTCTGAGCCAGGGCGCGTGCGGTGCCAACGCTGACGCCGGTCATCGCAGCCAAGAACTGTTCAAGCAAGGCAGGGTCGGAGTAAATGGCCGCGAACAGGTCTTCGCCGCCTTTGATTTCGTTTTGTGGTTGTCCGGTACGGAGCGCCTCGGTAAGCGAGCCCCAGAATTGATACAATCGGTTGTTCAGCATTTCCAGCAGGCCGCCGATGTAGGCGGGTTTGCGCCGGTCGAGGAAGGCGTCCGCGGTGGGGGTGTTGCAGTATATGTCCTGCTCGCGGTCGAGCATATCCAAAGCGACCAGCGCGTCAAGAAAATCGCGGCTACTTCGGGGATGCAGGCCGAGTTCTTTCGCCAGTGTGGTTCCGTCCTTGGGTCCATCCGCCAGCGCGGTAAAAACTCCGAGTTCCACCGCGCTGAGCAGGGTCTTGGATTCCCAGAATGCGATGCCTAGCCGCAGGATTTGCTCGGGGTTGAGGTCCTGTTCCATGACGAGTGGCTCCCGTACATTTCAGCGTGGTTTCAGTTGGCGACGTAGGGCTCTAGATCAGAAGGTAGATACACGATGTGATCGAAAATGCCCAGCTGAATGCCTGCCCGGAGGATTGCCGTGACTTGGAGACCCTGAATCATCTTGATCAGGGGTTCGGCGGACACCGATGCCGGTGAGGTCGAGCGGGCAGATTGGCCGGTCACTAGATCCTCCTATTGAATGCGGCTCCCAGAGCTGCCATTATCGCGGTATCATCGGTGGCGCGCTACCTATTTATCGTAGAGGTGACTACCGGTCGTTACTCGTCTAAAAGAGTGAGCTACTCACCGTTCGCCGCGGTGACATGATAAATACTTCGAATTGCAATCTCCGGGAGCGCGGACAATCGGGTCATCGGCCACCGAAGACGCGCTCCGGACCTGAGGAAGGGCCGCCTGCGGCGGTGTGCAAACCTGCTGCCATGGATTGTGTGTTCTGCCGCATCGTGGCGGGCAATGCGGATGCCAGCGTGGTCTACGAAGATGATCGGTTGCTTGCCTTCTGCGATCTCAACCCGGTGAACCCGGGTCATCTATTGATCATTCCGAAGATCCACCGGGCGGGTCTTGTCGATCTGGACGAGTCCGACGGCAGCCAGATGTTCGTGATCGCTCGGCGCTTGGCCGCAGCGATTCGGCGCAGCGGTCTGCGATGCGAGGGGGTTAACCTATTTCTTGCTGATGGCCTGGCTGCCGGTCAGGAAGTTTTTCACGTCCATCTGCACGTATTCCCCCGGTACCGGGGAGATCGTTTTCGCCTCGACACTGGCCAGCGGCCGGCGTCCCGAGGGGACCTGGACACGATCGCCGTTCGAGTCCGCGCTGTGCTGTGACGCCCGGTGATCGGGATACGGCCCCGTGTCCCGCCAACCTGGACTTTCTCAGCTTTTAGGATTGTTGATACTTGCTGTGAGATGCATCGAGTGTGGTGATGAGTTGCTTGCTGAGCGTGCTGAGCTGGGTTACCTGTACTGCACGAAGAATCAGTGTCAAGCCAAGCATCACAGAGGACTGACGATCACCGCGATCGGAGTAAACAAGAGCGCCGACACCTTCATCGTCGGTGATCAAGATGAGATCACCCGGCGGGCGGAAGCAGGCGAGTTCGCCAAGAAGGACAGCGGTCTGGGGATCAACTACCGGACGCCGGGCACTGCGGTACCTGCCACGCGACGCCAACCAGGTGCTTTGCCGGACCGGAGGCCGGCTGCTCGCCGCCCGTGGACGGGTGAGCAGGAGAAAGTTGTGCGGCTATACCACAGTATGGGACTGAGTCCGCGGCAGATCGTGGACCGTGCCCGGGCGAACACTCCGCGGCTGGGTATCACTGAAAGCCTGGCGACCAAGATCATTTGCTCGCTGCCCACCAAGTAGGCCGGATGCTGGCAGGATCGGTGCTGTGCGGACGCTGCTCAACATCATCTGGCTGGTGCTGTGCGGCTTGTGGATGGCACTGGGATATTGCCTCGCCGGGATCGTGTGTTGCTTGCTGATTATCACGATCCCGTTCGGCTTGGCCTCGTTCCGCATCGCGAACTTCGCACTGTGGCCCTTTGGTCGCACCATCGTGCGGCACCATGATGCTGGCATGCCTTCGCTGGTCGGAAACGTGATCTGGATCATTGTCGCTGGTTGGTGGCTTGCCATCGGGCATGTGGTGACGGCGATCGCGCTGGCCGTGACGATCATTGGTATTCCGCTGGCCTTGGCGAACCTCAAGCTGATCCCCGTATCGCTCACGCCGCTCGGCCGGGTCATCGTCCCGATCAGCTCCTGAGTGCGATGAGTTTTGCCTGGCGCCAGCGTCATCAAGACGTCGAAGGGACGTCATAGCGCAACAGCGTTGAGAGGAGACAGCATGGGACGGCCGGTAGTGCACTTCGAGGTCATCGGTAAGGACGGCCCTGCTCTGCGGTCGTTCTACTCCGACCTGTTCGGATGGACGATCAACACGGACAATCCCATGAACTACGGGATCGTGTCCGCCGACGGCGGGCCGGGCATCGGTGGCGGTATCGGTGTGGGACCAGAAGGTTATGCCGGTCACGTGACTTTCTACGTCGGGGTGCCCGACGTCGAGACCGCCCTGGCGCAGGCGGAGAGCCTCGGTGGGTCGCGCATGATGGGCCCGGAGAAGGTCATGGATGACATCGAGATCGGATTGTTTGCCGATCCCGAGGGCCACGTGATCGGCGTCGTCAAGACTCCGGAATAGCGCTTGGCGGCGGCACCGGAGGCGGTGCAGGCGTTCGAGGAGCAACGCCCTCGGCTGTTTGCCATTGCCTACCGTTTGCTCGGGTCGGCGAGCGAGGCCGAAGACGCGGTGCAGGACACGTTCTTGCGCTGGCATGCCGCCGACCCGCAGACGGTGCGGTCACCGGCCGGGTGGCTGGCAAAGGTCCTCACCAACCTGTGCCTGACCAGACTCACCTCGGCTCGAGCGCGCCGGGAGACGTACCCAGGGCCATGGCTGCCCGAACCGGTACTGACGGCACAGTCCGCGCTGGGGCCGCTCGATCGCGCAGAGCTGCGCGAGTCCGTCTCGCTGGCGTTCCTGTTGCTGCTGGAACGCTTGACGCCACCGCAGCGTGCGGTGTTCGTGCTGCGCGAGGCATTTGACTACAGCTACCGTGAGATCGCCCAGATCCTCGACCTCGCAGAGGCCAACTGCCAGCAGCTCTACCGGCGCGCCCGGCTGCAGGTGGCCAAGGACCGCCCGCGGTTCCCGCGGCGCTCGCAAGCCAGTCGGGAGCGGGGCCACCGCATCGCGGAGGAGTTCCTCGCGGCTGCACGCAGCGGCGACCTCGCGGCGTTGGAAACCTTGCTGGCTGCCGACGTCGTCGCGTGGGCCGACGGTGGCGGTAAGGCCGTGGCAGCTCGCCGGCCCGTACACGGTGGGCCGCGAGTGGCGCGCTACCTCGCCGGCTGGATGAGCCGGGAGGTGCCAGGCGTGCGGTTCGTGGTGACCGAGGTGAACGGCCAGCCGGGCATCCTCGGCGCCGTCGGCGAGCAGCTGCTCTTTGCAGCGCTGCTCAGTCTGGCCGGTGGCCAAGTCACCGCAGTGCACACTGTGGTCAATCCGGACAAACTCGCCTTCCTTACCAGGCAGCTGATGTGACCAACGCCACGGCCATCAGTTGTCAGGTTGTCGCCACCCGCCCAGTTCTTGCGATGACCTCACCTGCGCGGAAGGAGACGATCGGTGACTCATCGCATTGTGGTTCTGGGAGCTGGCTACGCCGGGCTCACCGCGGCAAACCGCATCGCTGGCCGCGGGCAGCGCACCCAGGTGACGCTCGTCAACGGCAGGTCGCAGTTTGTCGAACGGGTGCGGCTGCATCAGGTGGCTGCCGGGCAGCAGTTGCGCGAATACCCGCTGCGCGAACGCCTGCGCAGCAGTGGCATCCAGCTCATCATCGGCCGGGTGCAGGCGCTTGATCTGCAGCGGCGGCAGGTCCGGCTGGACAACGCCACCGTCGGTTACGACACGCTCGTCTACGCGTTGGGCAGCGCGGCTGATACCACCACTACCGCCGGCCATGCGTGCACCGTGGCCGACCTGGACGGCGCTCGGGAACTCGGCAAGCGAGTACCTGATTTGGCAGCCGAACGCGGTGTGCTCGCGGTGGTCGGTGGTGGGCTGACCGGAATCGAGACGGCAACCGAGCTTGCCGAGGCCTACCCGCAGCTACGGGTGCGACTGGTGACTTCAGGCGAACCCGGCGGCTGGCTGTCCGCGCGAGGCCGCGCGCACCTGCGCCGTGCGTTCGACCGCCTGGGCATCGAGGTGCTGCCGGGCGTGACGGTGACCCGGGTTGATCCAGACGGGGTGGTGCTCGCCGCTGGCCGCACGGTCGGTACCGGATTGACCGTGCTGGCCACCGGCTTTGCGGTAGCGGACATTGCGCGCCAAGCTGCCCTCGCCGTCGACGGTCATGGGCGGATCCTGGTCGATGACACCCTGCGCTCGCGCTCCCATCCAGAGATCTACGCAGTCGGCGACAGTGCTGCGGCCTACCGGGCTGGCGGGCAGCAGCTGCGGATGGCGTGCGCCACCGGAATGCCGACCGGGCAGTGCGCGGCTGCCGCGATCACCGCCCGGCTCGCCGGGCGTAATCCCAGGCCGTTGGCCTTCCGCTACTTCATCCAGTGCATCAGCCTCGGCCGGCGCGACGGCCTGATCCAGTTCGTCCACGCCGACGACAGTCCGCACAAGGCGGTGCTCACTGGACGCACCGCCGCCTGGTGCAAAGAACTCGTCGTGCGCGGTGCACTGCACGCCACCCGGTAACTCTCGCGGCACTGCTGTCGCCGAGTGTGGCACCAGGGTGGTAGGAGGTTTTCACGATACCTGATAGGGAATACGCTTCAATCTCTACGAGGTCACACCGTATGTGACAGCTGTACGAGGTCGCGCCGTATGTGACAAGCGTCTCGAGACGCCGCCAATGAGATTAGGCTTTGAATGACCAAATCACTGGCGAACTTCCTGACATCGCGGTTCGGGATATCTGACCAACGGTTGCAGCGCACGACAAGTCGTGCGCGTATGCCCGAAAAGTCCGATACGCCTTAGCTGGCCGTCAAGGGGTGGTCAAGGCAAAGATCGCATCCTCCTGAGTCAGCGGAATTCGCCTTTCAGCGGGCATGCTCCAGTCGGTTGTCGCGGGTATGCAGCGTCTACTGGCTGACGTACTCTACTTTGCGTGATCACAGGCAGGGATCCGCATCAGCGTCTCACCGGGGCGCTGTGCGCCGCGCGTACCGAGGAAGGCGATTCAAATGGTGAAGAGTATAGAGAAGGTGCTTACTTTCTTCATTGTTATCATTCTATTTCTTATCCTCGTGAACGTGCTTGGGCCCTTCATTGCTAGCTCGATCCCACCGGCGACTGAACAGGTCGGCAATATTGTGCGAAGCACCTGGAGTGGAGTTAAGCATCTTGTTCCCCCTGCCTCCGGCGCGTATGGCACTACGGGTTGACCGTGGATGGCTGATGGTTAAGAGCCTGGATCAACTTCTCCGGGCGCCTGAGCCCACCCGCTTACGCCCCGTCCCTCAGCGGTGACCATGCCGATCAAGCGGCTTGGCGTTGGTCTCGATGGTGCAAGCGTGCCGCCGATCTAGCCGGTGTGCTTCTTCGCGCATGCCCTCGAACGTGTATTCGGTGC
>JAJPIR010000081.1 GCA_021324675.1 Actinomycetota bacterium | reverse complement strand
TCCCGCTCGCCTCGGTCAACCGGTGCAGGCGCGCGAGTAACCCGGCGGGCAGGTCCAGGGTTGGCAATCGGAGACGGCTCACGAAATAAGTGTGTCACATCTGTAGGATTGGGAAATCCACCCTGCTCGCCACCATGGCGCTGGCCGACATCGACGCCGGCCGGGGGATCATGCTGATCGATCCCAAAGGCGACCTGGTCACCGACCTACTCGCCCGGCTGTCACGCCCATGCTCGCGCCCGCTGGACTGGGCGCACCTTGCGCATCACGATCGAGGGTTGGGTCGACCCCCACTTGGCGTCCGCGACGCCAATCACCTCGGCCAGCACGTCGTCGAGGCGGTGCAGGCCGCCGTCGGCGAAGCCCGTGTCATCACCTTCATCCCCAAGCGATGCCACCACCGTGAGCAGACGGTCCGGCGCAACCTCTGCCGTCAGCGAGGCCAGCGCACCTCCGCAGCCTGTGATCCGTGGGCAGCCAGCGTTGCCGTGGGTCGCGGCAGGGATGCTGCCGCGACCCACCTGCTGTAGTGCGCGTGAGATTAGATTTAGCCGATTTGTTGGAGCAGGGTCTGCATCTCCTTGATCTCGGCTTGTTGTGCGTTGATGATCTTTTGGGCGAGTTGACGGGTCTCAGGGTTGCTGCCCTGGGCCAGCTCGGTGTTGGACATGTCGATCGCGCCCTGGTGATGGACGATCATGTTCTGGAGAAACATCCGGTCGAATTTGGTGCCGCTCATCATCCCGGGCCCTTGTCCTGGACCCATGCCACCCATGGGTCCCATCATGCCGCCCATGGGTCCCCCCATGCCGCCGGGGTTAGCCGGGACGCCCCATGCGGCCAGCAAGCGGCGCATCTGATCGATTTCGGGTTGCTGGGCGGCCTGGATGCGGGTGGCGAGATCTTTCACCCGGGGGGTGGTCGCGTGGGTCAGGGCCATCTGGGACATCATGATGGCCTGTTGGTGGTGGGGGATCATGTTCTGGAGGAACACGACGTCGGCCAGGTTATGCTGCTGCTGGCCGGTGACCGGTGCGTTGCTTGCCGCTGGTGGTGTGGTGGTGGCAGAACCGGCGGTGGTGGTGTTGCCACCGCCGCAGCCGGCGAGTAGCCCTGCAGCGGCGGCCGCTGCGACGAGTGCGGTGGCCAGGCTGTGAATACGCATTGTTGATCGGTCTCCTTCGGTGAGTCCCGTGCTGCGGGCACGTGGTGAGGACGCTGTGACGGCGGATGAGGTGATCGCATCGGGGTGAGGCGATCACCGGCCGGTCACAGCCGAAGGACCCCGAGGCAGGCTAGCCGCAGGGGGGTCGGCGGGGCTCGTTGCCGGTTGGCTGGCGCACCTAGTCCACTACCGGTCGGCCCGATCTCGGGTGCGGGGGCTAGCCACCATGTCAGGGCCAGCCCCGCCAGCAGCACCAGCCCGGTCAGCACCGCCTGGCACAGGTGCAGCATCAGCCCGCTGTCGGTGCCCGGCCGTGCGGGTGCTGCGGTGGCCTTGGCTGCGGTGGTGCCGCCGTTGTGGACCGGTGGGGCCAGCATTGTCATGCCGGGCCAGCTGTCCTGGGAGCTGCTGGGGTGGGTGTGGGTGCCGACGAGGTGGTGCATGGCCACCAGGCCCAGCGCGAGGGTCACCACCGCCGCCCACCGGCGCAGTCGGGGCGCGCTGGCAATGCTCATCGGCACGCCGACCATGCCTCACCCCCAAGCACGGATATCCCTAGCTGGCCCCGGCATACCGCGACGCGTCTGAGCACACCACCGCGGCGGGGATCATCCACCCGGGAGGGCGATGGAAATACCCACTGTGCGTAAAGCGTGCTCCCCGGATGCATTGCCGGCCCGTTGCCTTTCCCGCTTAGGACTTGGCCAGCGGTCGAGATCCGTTCCGCAACACCTCTAAGCGTTGGTGATACTCGTGCTCGTCGATCTCGCCCCGGGCGAATCGCTCGGCGAGGAGTTGTTCGGGCGTGGACCGGGTCGTTGTCGGCTGATCGACGCGAGTAAAAGAGCGAACCAGCGCGACCACACCGAAAATCACCAGCGCCCAAAACAGCACCATACCAATTGTCATGAGCGCATATCCCCATCCGGCCATTCCTGGGCCATACCAGAACATCGTTTTCACTCCTTTTACCCCAACGGGTGGCGCTTACTGACTCGGATAACTGTGATGGCACAACGGTTCGTCGTGGGGTCACCACCTTGCTGTTAGCCGACGCCATCCATCGTGCTGTCACCCGCGGGCCCGAAGTCACCGCCAAAGTCCCGCATCGCTGGCCGAAAGTCCCTTGTCGGCTCACCGCGCGGTCCGAGGAAGCCGCTGTTCGGCCCGGACCGGGGCGCGGCCGGTGTCACCCGTGTGCTCAACCCAAACTTGAGGTGACAAAGGTCCTGCCCCGCAGGGCCCCGTCGTGCCCTGTCACCAAAGCAGGACAAGCGCCAACAATGGCACGGGCAGCCCAGGCACAGGCCGGACTAGCTGGGCTGGCGCAGGAAGTGAGGATGGCGGATACGGCATACGGTTTGTGGCCGCTGGTGATCCTGAACACGGCGTTGTTTGCACTGTTCGCGGCAAGCTTTTTCCATCCACGTACGTCGCGGGATTGGCGGGCGATGGGCGCCTTCACCGCGTTTCTGGTTGCGTTGTTTACCGAAATTTATGGCGTTCCGCTGACCGTCTACCTGCTGTCGGGTTGGCTGGGATCGGTCTTTCCCGCGTTGCGCGCCACCCATGCCGGGGGCATTTGTTCAACGATCTGATCGGTTGGACCGGAGACCCCCATCTGAGCCCGTTTCATCTGGCCAGCTATGTGTTCATCGGCGGCTGGTTCTGGTTGATCGCCGCGGCCTGGCGGCGGCTGCATGAGGCCGCCCAACAGGACCGGCTGGCCACCACGGGCCCGTACGCCTGGGTGCGGCATCCCCAGTACGACGGGTTTTTGCCTGGTGATGCTCGGCTTTTTCCTGCAGTGGCCGACCATCCCCACGCTGGTGATGTTCCCCATCCTCGTAATCGTCTACACCCGACTAGCCCGCGCCGAAGAACGCGAGGTGGCCGCACGGTTCGACGGGGCCTGGCAGGCGTACGCCGCCGAGGACAGTCCCCGGCCGTAGTCCGCGACACGTTGTCCTACCTGAGTATGGCCGACTGCGGTAGGACAGTCCGTAACGGAGATACCACCACAGGGCAAGCACGATTACCTCCCGCGGATACCGGAAAGCCGGCGAACGCCGATCTCGGCGGAAGGACCGGACGAACACGACAGCTGTGGCGCATGGGCTTGATCATGCCGAGCGACGTCTTGCCTCCATGCAACAGTCCCGCCCCAGGAGATCCCGTGCCATTCCCCGGATAGGCATGCGCTGTCGAATCGGATGTGCAGGTTGTGCCAGCCGGCGGGCAAGGTGGCGGTAAACGTGGTTTGTGGCGCCGGGACGGTGATGTGGGCGGTGGCGAGGGTAGTGGTGTCGTAGCTGAGGGTGATCGTGCCTGTGGTGGTCAGCTGGGCTGCCATGAAGCTGGCCTGCCATGAACTGCATCCTCGAACCCACAGTTTCAGTATCAACGGCAGCGGTTTGCTGATGGGCAGTTTGCGATACTGTCGGTCACCGGGAATGCTAAGGGCGGCTCGGGGAAGTCCCCGCGGTCTCACTGCTAGGCAACAGCCTGGTGGCGTGATGTGAGCAGGGTGGTTGCGGCTAAGACGAATAACACGCCCTCGATGATAAGGCTGATGATCCCTAGTGGTTCGGTCCAGTTGCCGATGTCATCGGTGTAGTGGGGTAAGCCCGGTCCCGGGAAAGGACGTAGCCCACGATGGGCCCTACGGCAACTCCCAGCGCAAGCAACCACCCTGCCCGTGCCTGGCGGGTGAGCAACAGTGCCGCAGCAATAACGCCCGCGGCTTCTAGGGCGTAGTACATCATTTGAACGTACTGCGGGTCTTTGGTGCCGGGCAGGCCGCCTTGGTCGATGACGTGAATCGCGGTTACCGCAAGACACCCAATGACGCCCAGCGCTCGCCAAACCAGAGTACTGCCACGTGCCGTAATCGCAGTATCTGCCGTCAACGGAACCCACCTCCATAACATTGGTATCTTCCGGTGGTGCCACCCGGTTACCTGATGCGACGCTGGTAACACAACCAGATAGGGCAGCGCGAGCCTTCACGGGCAACCCGCTCATAGTGCGGCGCCGGGTATCGCACCGGAACAGCTCGTAACGTCACCACGCACAACGCCGTGGCGCTGAGTGGCGGCAGCGCGGTTCCGATGAAGGCGAATGTGCTAGTCATAAATCTGCTGATGTTCGTTCGGTCTTAGCGCGACTGCCACCGTTGTGGTACTTCGCTGATGTACCACGGTAACGAGGTCCCAGGAGTTAGCTTACCGAAGATCGGGCGTGGATGTACTAGCTCGAACAGCCCATTTGGTACCGCACGACTATTGTTAGCTTATGCTATCCGTATTGATCGTTAGGCAAGCTATGCTTAGCTGGGGCCAAGGATCGTCTGGTAGTCATCATCGATGCTGCGCACGGTAGTTACTATTAAGTATCCTCACCAAGTAGAACACCGCCCACGTCATCACCAACGAGGATGATCGCAGACCAGAAACCGCGTACGGACCTGTTCCGTTGGTATTGCCGCCTATGCGGAGCCCAGGGCGAGCATGAACAGAGGGCTACTCGCGATCGCCTCGCGGAGCAGCACCTTGAACAATCAGAGTGCGGACTTGGTGTTCATCTGGGCAGAGCAGAGACGGGGCGTTTGCTCGAGGTCTGGACCTACACACCACGTAATGTGAAGCTGTCCTTGGGTAAAGACCACTCCGTTGACCTAGCTCGGATCAACGAGCTGGTCGCATTCTTGCTGGCCCGCATCGCTGACGATGCCCGAGTGGCTCGCGATGCTGCCGAGGCCACCAGTGAGCACTGGACCCAAGGCGACCCTGACCCACCCGACGGGGACAGCGACATCGTCTGGCTCGCCGACGACCACCAGCAGTCGGTAGTGTTTCCTGACGAAAACGGCGCCGCTCACAGTGCCCGCTGGGATCCTGCTCGCGTGCTCGCCGAGTGCCACGCTAAACAGCTGATAGCCCAGCAGCTGCGGCGCCGCTTTCTCTTGGTAGGCCCTGACTTCTCCGAGCCAGCGCTACAGCTGGCCCGCGCGTTCGCCCGCGCATATCGCGACCACCCGGATTACCGCCCTGAATGGAACGACTGACCAGCAAACGCGGATCACTCGACCCGGAAACATTCGTTCTTGGAGGCGCCGACCGTCGCGCCATCCCGTCGACGGTGAGCCCGATCACGTGCGCCCGGCAGGGGGAACATTCTGCTGAACCGTCCTGCCGACGGTGACAACTTTGCCTCGCCGGGGAACGTGATAGCCCCTGCGGAAGTCGACGGGATGGCGCGCTGATCTATCCCCTGCGTCACCTCGGCATTGCTCCGTCCGGGCTATCCCGAAGACCGGCGGTGAGCGTCTTTTTTGATCTTTTAGCCAAATGCTCGTGTCGCGCGCGAGTCGCCCGCCTCGCTCGCGGAGCGGAGCGGGAGCGAGCGCTGGCCGGAGCAGCGGCGGCGCGTCCGGGGCCGTGTCGGCCCGGCTTGAACCAGAGGAAGGAAACATCACAGGGCGGTACCGCCCCCGGAGCCTGTCTGTGCGTCGGTGCCCCAAGAGCCCCAGATGGGGGCACCTATCCCCGTGTTGGTCCAACACGGGGATGTGTCGATTAACCAAGCCGAATGCCGGAATGTCTTTGTTATGGTTGGGTCCACCTACGGTGCAGCGGCTGACTGCCCGGCAGCTGGACGTGACCGTTGCCGCTCCCGCGCACAATGCCACCGCTTTGCGAGGGGGCTTTCCGGCGTTGGGTCGACAGTTTCCTCGACGAGGACGCCGCTGATGACCTCACCCGGGCGGTCGATGAAGCCCTGGCCAACGCTGCCGATCATGCCTTCACTGGGAACCGGGTACCGGGCGTAATCATAGGCCGAAACTGCGGAGAATAACCTATTTCGCGAAATAGCTGCCCAGCACTGGCGCGCGCTAGTGCTGGGCAGATTCCAGCTGACGGACGCAGTTTCACAGCTCAGCCATATCTTTACTGAACTAGATGCGCGATACGAGGCATTGCGCCACTTACCGATCTGGTCGCGAGTGAGCTGACCAGCGACAAGGACTACTTGCCCGGCATACCGGCGGTTGGGTATTGACCGCCGTTGAAGGTGACGATGATCGTCGCGGTTGTTGGGTGAGAGTTCGGAGACAGCAACGACCGTGGCCCAGGCTTGGAACGAGTGTGAGATATCCAGTATGGTGTATGCATACATTTAAGCTGTCCAATGATCCAGAGTTCGAAGGCAAAGAACGCGTGTTGCCCATGCGTTAGCCGACGGCCCTCGTCGCAGATCGAGCATCTTCTCGCTGGACCTGGTCACCACAGAGAAGCGCCCTGGCGGGCACGCACAGTAGCCATATCGCTGGGCTGGACGATGCTCGCGCTACGAGAGGTGGCATCGTGAGCCCTTGGTGGGCGGTGCTCTTCTGGCTGACGTTCGGCGCCCTTGTCGGAACCGCTTTACGGCGGCCATCCCGAGCATTTTTGCCTGGCCGGAGACAAGCTCATCCACTGATCGCGGCCGCGACTCTCGCCTCGGTCACAGCGTGCTTGTTCGGGCTGTTGGCGTGGGGCGTCGGTGTCCGACCGGAGCTGTTGGCCTACAGCGCTCTGGCAGCGGTCGGTGTGCCGCTGGCCGCGATCGATGTCCTTGAACAACGCCTGCGCGCCTACCCCGTCGTCGCGGCACTCCTCGCGCTCGCGCGATCGCAGAACACAACAGCACGGCGATACTCGTTCCCTCACCGGCATGATCTTTCTGCTCATCTTCTACTTGATCATCGCAATTGTGACCCCCGGCGTACTGGGCGCGGCCGATATCCGACTCGCTGGACTACTGGGATTGGCCCTCGGCTGGCCGGGCTGGACCACGGTCATCGGTGGCGCCCTGCTTGGCCTGCTCTACGGCAGCCTCACGGGCGCGATCATGATCGTTCTACGGCGCACCACCCGTCACAGCCTCATTTCCTTCGGCCATCCTTGATCACGGGAGCGTTCACCGCCCTACTGGCCTGATCCATCACGAGCCAGCCCGAGAGGCGGTCGACGCCGATGTCATCGTGCGTAACGCCCGCAACCTTGCCCTTCGGTCGCTGGTCTCTTTGACCACGCCATTAAGTGGCAAAGCGAAGCGGCGGCCGACTTTCGCAGAAAACTGGGGCGCCCATAGGAGTTGGGCACTGCCTGTAATAGTGATTTATCAGTTGAGTTTCTGAATCGATGACCTGCCGGTTACACCCGTTGGCGCAACGTCACTGCGTCTTAACGTGGCTCGCACCTGGTCGGCTACCACGAGGTCCTCTCTGGCGTGCACGACCAGAGTCCGGGTCGGCGCGTCTCGGGTGCTGATGTCTGCATCACAGCACGGCCGGATCGCCTGGTTGGCGGCTGGGTCCACGTCCAGGCCGAGGAAGCCCAGCCCGGCCACGGCGCGGGCTCGTAGCTGGGGTTGATGTTCTCCGATCCCGCCGCTGAAGACCAGTACGTCCAAACCGCCGAGCGCGGCAGCCATTGCCGCGATCCCGCCGCGCAGCCGGTGTAACCAGACTGCGATGGCCAGCTGGGCGCGCGCATCACCGGAATGTTCAGCGGCCAGCACAGCGCGCATATCCGGCGTGCCGGCCAGTCCGACCAGCCCGCAGTCATGGTCCAGCGCGGTCGCGACCTCGCCAGCCGTCAAACCGGCGTGTTCGACCAGCCAGAGTGGGACGGTGGGGTCGAGGTCGCCGCAGCGGCTGGCCATCACCAGGCCGGCGGTCGGGGTGAACCCCATTGTGGTGTCCACAGAGTGCCCGTCGCGCACCGCGCAGAGGGAGGCCCCGGCTCCCAGGTGTGCCACGACGGTCCGCGCCGAGGGTGAAGCCAGTTCGGCGGCCCGGTGGGCGGCCCATTGGTGGGCGAGTCCGTGGAAGCCGTAACGACGCACGCCCAGATCCGTCCGCCACAGGGCCGGGATGGCGTAGGTGGCCGCGGCCGGGGGCAGCGTGGCGTGGAAGGCGGTGTCGAAACAGGCCACTGAAGGAACGTGCGGCAGGACCTCGAGAGTCGTCCGCAACGCGGCCAGTGCCGGCGGCTGATGCAGCGGGGCCAGCGCAACGAGCTGCTCCAGCTCGGTAAGCACTGCCGCGTCCACGATCACGGGCCCGGTGAAGCACGTTCCCCCGTGCACTACTCGGTGCCCCACCGCATCAACCGTCCCGATGCTCTTGATCGCCGCGGCGACTGCGCCCGGCTGCGGCGTCCCCCGGTCGGCGTCGAGGTTGACCTCATGCAGCAGCGTGTTATCCGGATCCAGGAAGCGGATCTTAATGCTGCTGGAACCCGCGTTGATCACTAATACCCGCATGGTCGGTCAGCTTGACCAGGACCAGTTGCGGACATCAGGGGCGTCCTCGCCAGTGCGGCGGGTGTGTGTGCGGCAGCGCAGCCGCTCATCGAGCATGTGCTGGCGCAACGCGGCGTAGCGCACGGTTAGGCCGGGCAGGCGATCGATGACGTCGGCGACCAGGTGGAAGCGGTCGAGGTCGTTGAGCATGAGCATGTCAAACGGCGTGGTGGTGGTGCCCTCCTCCTTGTAGCCGCGAACATGCAGATGGTCGTGGTTCGCGCGGCGGTAGGTCAGCCGGTGGATCAGCCAGGGGTAGCCGTGGAACGCGAAGATCGTTGGAGTCTGCGGGGGGAACAGTGCGTCGTATTCGCGGGGCGCCATGCCGTGGGGATGTGCGGTGGGATCTTGCAACCGCATCAGATCCACGACATTGATCACCCGGACCCCCAGCTGGGGAAGGTGCTCGCGCAGCAAAGTGACCGCGGCGAGGGTTTCGAGGGTGGGCACATCGCCGCAGCAAGCCAACACCACGTCGGGTTCGGCCCCAGCGTCGTTGGACGCCCAGTCCCAGATGCCGATGCCACGCTGGCAATGCGCTACCGCCGAGTCGATGTCAAGCCATTGCAGTTCGGGTTGCTTGCCGGCTACTACAACGTTGATGTAGTCGCGGCTGCGCAGGCAGTGGTCCATGGTGCACAGCAAGGTATTCGCATCCGGAGGCAGGTAGATCCGGATGATCTCGGCTTTCTTGTTGAGCATGTGGTCGATGAAGCCGGGATCCTGATGGGAGAACCCGTTGTGGTCCTGGCGCCAGACGTGGCTGGTGAGCAGGTAGTTCAGCGAGGCGATCGGTCGCCGCCAGGGGATCTGCCGGCTGGTTTTGATCCATTTTGCGTGCTGGTTGACCATCGAGTCGACGATGTGGATGAACGCTTCGTAGCAGGTGAACAGCCCATGCCGACCGGTGAGCAGGTAGCCCTCCAGCCAGCCCTGGCACATGTGTTCAGACAGGATTTCCAGGACACGTCCGTGGCGGTTTTGATGCTCGTCGGTCGGCAGCAGCTGACCCTCGAACTGGCGGTCGGTCACGTCGAACACGGCCTGCAACCGGTTGGAGGCGACCTCATCCGGGCCGACCAGACGGAAGCTGCTCGGGTTGACCCGCACCACTTCTCGCAGCCACTGGCCGAGCACGCTGGTGGCCTCCGCGGTGACTGCGCCAGGCTGGGGCACGGCCACTGCCTGCTCGCGAAAATCTGGTAGCCGCAGCGGTTGCAGCAGCTGGCCACCGTTAGCGTGCGGGCTGGCGCTGATCCGCCGTGACGGGTGTGGCAGCGCCGCGTCAATGACCGGTTGCGGACGACCGTCATCGTCGAACAGCTCCTCGGGCCGGTAAGACCGCAGCCATTGCTGCAGCATGGCCAGGTGCTCCGGATCCTCACGGACTCGGGCCAGCGGCACCTGATGTGCCCGCCAGGTGCCCTCGACCGGCAGCCCGTCGACCTCGGTTGGCCCAGTCCAACCTTTGGGGCTGCGCAGCACCAGCATCGGCCAGCGTGGCCGTTCACTGTACTGGTCACGGATGGCCCGGTCGCGGATATCACCGATGGCGTCTAGGACGCGATCTAGGGTCTCGGCCATCTGCTGGTGTGCGGCCATCGGGCCGGCTGCCGCGTCAACGTCAACGAAAAACGGCTCGTGCCCATAGCCGGTGAGCAACGCGCGCAGCTCGCTTTCCGGAATCCGGGCCAGCACGGTCGGGTTGGCGATCTTATATCCGTTGAGGTGCAGGATAGGCAGTACAGTGCCATCGGTAACCGGGTCGAGGAACTTGTTGGCGTGCCAGGACGCCGCGAGGGCCCCGGTCTCCGCCTCGCCATCACCGATCACGCACGCCACCAGCAGTCCGCGGTTGTCCAGCGCGGCGCCATAAGCGTGCGCCAGCGAATATCCCAGCTCACCGCCTTCATGGATCGAACCCGGCGTCTCCGGCGCGGCGTGGCTGGGAATCCCGCCCGGGAAGGAGAACTGCCGAAACAACCGGCCCATCCCGGCGCTGTCTCGAGACACATCCGGAAACCGCTCGGAGTACGTGCCTTCCAGCCACGCAGTGGCCACCACCGCCGGGCCACCATGCCCGGGACCGGTCACGAACAGCACATCCAGATCACGAGCGATAATCGTGCGGTTCAGATGAGCCCACAGAAACGTCAGCCCCGGCGTGGTGCCCCAATGCCCGAGCAGCCGCGGTTTGATGTGCTCCGGGCGCAGCGGCTCGATCAGCAGCGGGTTATCCAGCAGGTAGATCTGGCCGACGGCGAGATAGTTCGCCGCCCGCCAGAATGCATCCAGATTTCCTAATGGGGTTCGTACCGCCCCGGTCGCTGATGCGGCAGGGTGGTGCGCCTCAGCCGCCGGTGGGTGAGCACTCACGTTTCCTGGTCCAGTGAGACCTAGGG
>JAJPIR010000060.1 GCA_021324675.1 Actinomycetota bacterium | reverse complement strand
TCCCGCTCGCCTCGGTCAACCGGTGCAGGCGCGCGAGTAACCCGGCGGGCAGGTCCAGGGTTGGCAATCGGAGACGGCTCACGAAATAAGTGTGTCACATCTGTAGGTTTGGGAACCCGGCCGTGCTGTCGCCGCTTACCGTCGCCGGCCGATGTGATCAGGGTGCCGGTGAGTTCATCCGCGCGGACGTCCGTGGCCCGCGCGCCTGCGCGCACGCATCGGCGGACACGCGTCGCGGACGTCCGCCCGGACGATGGGTCATGTAGTCACGCCATCTGTTTGAGAAAAGTCAGGAATTACTGGTGGCGGTGGCGCGGCTGGCACGTCGCGGTCATCCTCCCGGTTGCGATGTCCAGCGCGGCGAACAGTGTCGTGATGCCGTAGCGGCGGTAGTCGTGCGTGCGGCGAGCGGGCAGCCCCGGCTGCACCGGACTGCGCTGCACACGGGTCGAGCGTGATTGGCCCGCCTAGACGCCGGTCGTTACCGGCGCCCGGCGGCTGTCCGGTTTCCGTATGACACCGTTTGATCTACTACGACGGCGTTGATGCCGTTGGTACTACGACGGTTGATTGTCCAATGTGGTCTTGGCGGGTCTTGCCGTTGGGGGTTCCAGTGGGGGATCAACTTGGGGTTCCTCGCGGGGTACCGATTAGAGCGCCACCCCCTGCCGGGGGCGTTGCGGCTGATCCGGTGGGGTGCCAAGGGTTCCGTTGCTATCCCAGACTCGTATGCGTTTTCACCTAGTGCACACATCGACTGGCGTCGGGGGCCGATCCGGTGGGGTCGAGCAGGTCGGGTTCCGGGTGAAGCTCATCCGCGCGTCTACGCTTTCCTCATGCCCCGTCCCGCTGATCCGACCGTCACCCATCACACAAGTGCTGACGCGGCCACGCTCATGGATGAGCTGTGCGAGGTCTACGCCGATGCGTACGGCGCGGTATCGGGTGAGGACGTAGGGGAGAAGTCCAGTGCCTTCCGGGCGCGGGCGACCGCGGCGCTAAAGCAAGCCAACTATTGTCTTGTGGCGGCCCGTGTTGGTGCTGGGCTTGTCGGCTTTGGCTTTGGCTACAACCTGCGGCCGGAGTCGGGTTGGTGGGACGGCCTCACACCGGAACCGCCAAGTGGCTTTACGCAGGAGACGGGCTCACGCACGGTGGTGCTGGCTGAGATCGAAGTCCGCCAAGCCTGGCAAGGCAAGGGTATCGGTAGGACCGTCCATGATGTTTTCCTATCGCAGCGCACCGAAGAACGCGCCACACTGGCCAGCAATCCCAAAGCCACGGACACGCATGCGCTTTATGAGCGCTGGGGCTGGCACCGAATAGGTGTCGTGCCGGGCAATTCAGGAGCCTATTACCGCAAGTACGTGCTATTCGTGTTGCCACTGCCGCTTGCGGCAACTGGACGGTAGACCGCCAACCGCTCATCGAGTTCTCGTACCGGCTTTGTTTGCTCCCACGGGACTAGTAAACTGCGTACTGCGCAGACGCGTTTAGTAATCCGTTGCGAAGCGCTGCCAGCGGTGAGTTGGGCGACATCTCCAATGATGGTGCTGGCTTCTGGTATCGCTGCTTGTTGGATGCGCGCTTCGGCCCTAAACAGCAACCCGAAGCTGTAATTGTGCAGGTTGGCGGGGTCGATTAGGGTCAGGGACTTGTCGAGTGCCTCCAGTGCAGCGTCAGGCCGCTTGAGCTTCAGTGCACATTCGCCCTCGGTGGCCCAGTAAAAGGACTCGTCATAGAAGTACCACCAGGCGGCAGGTGGTTCAGCCGTTTGCGCGATCTGAAGGGCAGTATATTCTCGGTCTAACGCCTGTCGGCACTTGTCCGGCTGGTTGTCAGCCGCATACGCCCGGACGGCCACATCGGCGGCATAGGCGCGGGCAAAGGGGCTGTGTGCTTGGTCGGCCCAGACGGCCGCTGCGACGGCGTGATCAATGCCCACGCGCGGTTTACCTTGCCACGTGGCTAGGTGGCTCATGGTGCACAGAATGTAGGTCACCAGTTCAACGTTGTGGGCCTCGTGCGCGGCGCTGCGGGCATCGTCGTAGTAGTGCTGGGCACTGCGGTAATCGCCCATGTTGAAGCAGAGCCAGCCGACCAGTTGAGTCAGCTCGGCGTAGGCGGATATCGCCCGTTGTTGAAAGCCTTCGGGTGCCGCGCGAGCCAAGCGCTGGACCAATTGCCGGTGCCCTATGGCACTGGGCAAGGCGAGGTGGGGACCAAGCACGTCACCTTGCTGCCGAAGACTGGTGATCATAGTCTCGCAGTAGCGCAAGGCCGATTCCTCAAAAAGTGATGAGTCCTGCACCATACGCGCCACTTGTTCGTGTTCGTCTGGATCTAATACCTCAAAGAGCGGCGCAACAGCCGCGGCCGTGAGAGCGGCGCTAAGCTTACAGAGCAATTCACGACGACTCACGGATAAATCGAGGCACTGCATCCACATCACGATCACTCGCGCCAGTTCATCAAAATCTACCTCTTGAAGCCGTTGTACGAGTGGACCAGTTGCTCGCGACACAACCAGTGACGTCAGTACGTCCCAGCCATCCCGGCCGGGTTGCCTCGACACCCCTGGCCTGATGTCCAGTGTACGCCCGACAGGAACAACGGCTGATATATCGTTCGCTACAGTTTGGAAAGCCAGCCTACTGGCTGTATCCAAATGCCGAAAATCCGCCACATCCACGAGCAAATCACTGACAGCGCACTCGTACAACTCGGCCAGTTTGCAAAGATTATCGAATGAGGGGACATGGCCGGTATTGCTCGGCCACTGCTCCCAGTACGAGAAGATCTTGGCGGTCTTGAGCTCATCCGGCCACCGCCGGTTCCATTCATCGGCCGCCCCGCGCTGGCTCCAGCCATGGGCAAAACGAAACGCCACCCGAGCATTAAGGCGGTAACGCTGCCGAAGGACGTCGGCCACGACCACCCAGGACATGCCCTCAGCCCGCAGCCTACCCACCAGCTGCTCTCGCTGCTTCTTGTGACTGCGCAGCTCGATCATGGTCCTACTTTCGTGAACTCCAAGAAAGATCCAAGCGCGTTGTTACCGCTAGCAGGACGCTACTGGCTGGGAACTACCCGTCCAAGCCAGCACAAAAGATCCCTACCCGGTGGGGATATACCGCCTCCACAGATCGCGACCGCGCAGGGTCGGCCATGAACGGTGATTCAGACATCGTTATGCAGCCGGTTGCACACGTGTTTCTCCATCAGTGCCGCACCGCTGGACACATCGGCAGTTATACGGACCACCCGGCGGTCGCGGCGTCGCGTTCAAGGGTGAAAGCAGGGACTATGACTGGACAGCGGCGGGCGCACACCCGGATCCCGGAAGAGCAGCGGCCACCTCGGGTGGGCAGATGCCGGGAATGCACGTCGTGAGCCTGGTAGGCGATCTGAGTTCCGGCCGGCCGCTGGTTGCGCAGGTCCCGCCGCAGACTCCCGGCGGCCGGTCGACAACACCGGATGCGGATCTCGCGACCGAGGTTGCGGCGCTGGCGGCGCTGCTGGCCGAAGTGGTCCAGGTCGCCGGGCGGGCCGCGATTTTCCCGAGCGAGTGGGAGGCGCTTGCTGACCAGGCGAGGGAACACCACAGCGTGCGCACGGCCCTGCTGGCAGCGCAGCAGGACCCGCCGTGAGCACGCCGTACAGGACGCTGACCACCCCCACCGGCGTCGACCCCTACCCATCCCGGGATGCCACCACCCCAGCGCAGACCGGCCTCCCGTGGCCAGTCCAGCTCGCCGAGAAACCTGCAGCGGTGCAGTCGGTGGTGCGCGGCGTGGTTATGCTCGCCAAGCAGGCACCACAGCTGCCCAACGAGCAGTTGCGGTCCCGGCTAGTCGCGCTAGGCGGGTTGGTGCGATGACCGGCACCGCGGAGCGTGCTCACAAAGTCAGGACACCGCAGGACCCCACGCCAAAACACAAGGCGCCGGTCACGCGGCACACGGGTCCTGACGTCACCGGGCACGGGCTGCTGTCTCGCTTCCACGCCGGATGCCGCTGCGGATGGTGCTCCTCGCGGGCACGGGAGACCACCTGCGGGTGCGCGCCATGCCTCGCCTGCCGGACGCACCCCTACTTCGTCCTCTCCGCCGGGCGGCAGCCGTGAGCGCCGACAGCCCGGAGCTGGCAGCGGCCAAACAGCTGCTCGACGCCGCCAAAGACCAGGGCTTCCGCTTCCAGCGCATCGCCCCCGGCCCTGACGGCCCCTTACGGGGTATCCGACAGACCCCCGAATTCCTCGATGAGCTCTACCTCGCTGGGTTCTGGACACCCGACTCGTGCACCGCCATCCGGCGGCGCCGCTGCGCGCTGATCGTGCCCGGCGGGCTGCCGGTCACCGCCAGAGTAGTGGGCGACGCGCTAAGTGTGTTGCACACCGTGGTCACCGACTGGGCGTGCTCGTCATGACCACCCCATCAGACACCGCAAACACCTCGCTGCGCTAGTACGTGCCCACCGCTGGCTACCGCGACCCCCACTGCGGGGCGCTGACCATCGATGGCACGGTGGCGCCGCTGTGCGGGGTGAGTTTCACCCCGCAACCCGACCTGGTCGAGCCCGAACCACCGTGGCCGCGGGCATCGGCCGACCCGCCGCGATGCTGCCCCACCTGCCTGACCACCAGCACCCGCCAGCCCACCAAGGTTCTGACTCAGACCGATGGGGCCACGGTCGCCGGGCTGATCGACACACTATGAGCAACACCCGCGATAACCACCGGGCCACCGGGGAACTAGCCACACTCGCCCAGGCCAACCCCAGGCGGTCACCACGAGTGCATCGACTCGCCCCACGACACCCTGCAGCCGTGCGTGTCCTGCCGATGGTGTCACCGCGCCAGCACACCGGCGGCGGCCGTGCTCACCCGACCACCGCGACCGTTGTCAGCCCCCAGTGATCGAAACCACCCGACCAGGCGCCACCGGTCCAGGGAGCGCGACCGAGAGAGTGTGTCAGGGAGGCGCCGAGGGAGGAAAGGGAGTTCTCCCTGCCGGGTCCCTGCCCGCTACCTCCCCGGCTTAAGCAGGGAACATGGCCAAGCAGGGATCTCGCACGCGCGTCCAGCCCCGGCCCGGCTTACCCCTCGATACGAGCGCTGACACCCTGCGGCAGCGCCTCCCTCCCCACAGGGACTCAACTACACACAGTAGGACCAATGACGTCAGCAGCACGAGAATCCGGTGTCCCGTCCCACAACTCGCCGACCGCCGCTGACGCCCGGCTAGCCCCGTGGTCCGTGGAGACGGGTTGGGACAGCCACCGCCACCCGTCCAAACAGCACCCGATAAGTCCCTCTGCACAGCTCAACGGCCGTATGGATGCCGTCCCGCCCACCCGTCCCGCCCAAGGTTCCGACCTGACATCCCGGGACAGGGTTACCAGCGGTGGGCAGACATCGGGGCCAAACATCGGCGAATCACCGGCAGTTGCCTTCATCCCGTCGGGAACGCGGGCAACGAGCTGAACACCGACCCCCCTTGCTCCTCCCCGCGGTGACGGAGTGGGCCACAGCGGCGCCGAGGCAAACAGAGATACCCCTTTCCCACCGTTGAAGCGGACCTGTATCCGACCCATACACAGGGCCGCCTCGCCGGGTGATCTGCCTCGCCACAGGTCAGCACCGGCAACAGACCGAGCGCCGACGTGAGGCATGTGCCCTAGCCAACCGCTGGTGCCTCAGTGCCTG